>JBGOYX010000092.1:0-2524 GCA_041479865.1 Minisyncoccia bacterium | reverse complement strand
TAACCTTCCAACAAGTCAAAATTAAAAGCAGTTTTACCTGAAGAATTAATATAAAAGATATATTTTTTTTGAGGAGTCATTTTTTAGGTTGAGATAAGATAAAAATTATTTGCCAAGCCCACCACTTTATAAACGGCAATTTAAGAACAACTGAATCTATTGCAGTTAAAATAGTTAATATTGGATTGAAAAGACGCGGTTTATTAGAAAAAGGAACAGCCATCAGGCTAAATAAATAAAAAAACTTTTTTTCAATCTTCCCAAAATATTTTTCTGCCAATTCTATATCATTTTTGCTCAAAATATGCTCGGCTTCCCATTCGGTTCTTAAATGAGGAGTTAACCTCCGATACAGCTGAAAAATGGGGTTGTGAATAAGGGGTTCGTTGCAAATAATTTTTCCGTCTATTTTTAACACTCTTTTTAGTTCTGGATATGCTTTTTTAATATCTAAATGGTGAAGAATACCAGCACACACAATTAAATCAAAATAATTATCTTTAAATTCCATTTTTTCGGCGTCCATTACTAGGAAAGAAATATTTTTATTTGCCGCCTTTTCTTTCGCAACTTTTATGGTTTCGGGCGAAATGTCAATCCCAACAACGTCAGCTCCATTTTCAGCTAAAAAAGTTGAAATTCTTCCCTCGCCGCAACCGCAATCTAAAACTTTTTTATTGCGACAATTTTTTATTAAAAAATTTTCTAAAAAATTCTCACTATTTTTAACAATTAAATAAAATCTTTTTCTTGCAACGAAATCCTGATATTTCTTAAAATCTTCTTCTTTTAACTTTCCGCTTCTTACCTCATCATGAAAACTAATTTCTTTTTGTTTTCTTGTTTCTTTGTTCATATGGTTTATAATAATTGTTCAAATTTTTCAGCAAGTGCCCTTATATTATAATTTTTTTTTGCATATACCCTGCCATTCTCGCCCATTTTAATTCGTTCTTCGGGAGTTAAAGAAATAATTTTTTTAACAGCTTCGACAAATGCCTCGGGGTCATCGGGAGAAACAGTAATACCAGCCCTTGCTTCTTCCACCGGATTATTTTTTGAACTTACAGAAAATATTATAGGACGTCCAGCGGCTAAATAATCAACAAGTTTGTTAGAGCTTATACCATATTTCATCAACACAGGCATACTTTTGATAATTGAAATAAAAGCGTCGGCTTCTTCCATTGCTTTAAAAACCTGATCTTTTGGAATCATATCACGGAACTCCACATTATTGAGGTTTCTATCCTTTGCAAGCTTAATAAGGTTTGGCTTTTCAGAACCATCTCCTACAAACACAAATTTTAAATTTCTTTTCCCTTCTTTTTGCAAAATTTCCGCTGCCTCAAGGACAATATTTAAACCAGCATATGAGGAATGAATTCCTAAATACATAAAGGTAAAATTTTCTTTTTTGCTACCATCATAGGACTTCATTTTTTCATAACGCGACAAATCTGCTCCATTAGAAATCCAAACAATTTTATCTTTAGAAATTCCCAAACCAACAATATATTCACCAGCATAAGGAAGTAAAGTAATAATTTTTTCCGCTTTTTTATAGAGAAATTTTTCTAAAAATCTTAATATATAAACTAAAGGATGTTTTGGCGATAAAAAACCCATATCAATTAAAGTTTGCGGCCAAAGGTCAGTCACCTCAAAGAAAAAACGACTTTTTTTATTTTTTGCAACTAAATAAGCAGATAGAACAGCGAAAGGATGGACGCAGGTACCCATAATTATATCTGGCTTTTCCTTCATTTTTTTTCCAATCCAAAAGACCCGCCAAGCATAACTGAACATATTTAAAAATCTTCGCCAGTTATTTCTTTTATAAAGAAAAGTTCTAATCCAAATAAAATTTACGCCATTATAATTTTCAACTCTCCAATTTTCACCCTTTTTAAGATATTTTTCTTCAAATTTATAATGGCTAAAGCTTGAAGCGAAAATTGTAACCTGATGGCCCTTTTTTACTAATTCCTTGCCAATATCATATTCCCTTGTTGCCGGCTCGTCAGGTTTTGTAGCATAATGATTAAATATCCAAATCTTTTTCATATTGTTTGATTTAAAACATCAGCGAATTTTTTTGCTATCTCTCGATAGCTATATTTATTAATTTTTTCAATATCTCCCTCAAAGGAAACCTTTCCTTTTTGTTTATATTCAAAATAAAAAGATTTAAGGGCCGTTTTTATTTCTTCAACTGTTAAAGCGTCTCTCCCGGCTTTTGTTTCCTCTAATAATTCTGAAACAACATCTTTTGAACCGCCGGTTGCCAGAATCGGCCTTCTTGCAGCCAAATATTCAAATATTTTTCCCGAATAAACCCCTTTTTCTTTTGGGTCTTCCCATTTCAAGAGAAGTAATACCTGTGATTCCCATTGTTTTTTTAAAGATTCTTCTCTAGGAATTTTATCATATTCTTTAATAACTGAAGATAATTTATATTTTTCAATTTCTTTATGGAGAAAAAAGCTTTCTGATCCGAAAAATCTCAATTCAATATCATTTG
>JBGOYX010000091.1:0-2566 GCA_041479865.1 Minisyncoccia bacterium | reverse complement strand
ATTTAATTAATTTTAAAATATTTTCTTTGGGTAAATTTGACGGTAGCTTAGAAATAACTTTTTCAAAATATTCTCCTAAATTTTTATTATAAACGAAAAATTCAATATTTTTTTCGTCCAATTGATACTCCCTATTAAATCTTTCTCTTTTTTGCTGGGGAAGTTCAGGAATTTCGGCTCTGATAGCGTCAATAACAAACGGACGGTTTGATATATCGGAACTTCGTTCCGTTATAAATTCTTTTAAATGATGAAGCGGCGGCAAATCTGGTTCGGGGAAATACCGATAATCGTGAGCTTCTTCTTTTTCTCGCTGGCTAACTGTTATCTCTTTTGCGTCGTCCCAGCCTCGAGTTTCCTGGATAATTTTCTCTCCTTTTTCCAATAATTCGGTTTGTCTTTGAATTTCATATCCAATCCCTCGCTCTACCGACCGAAAAGAATTCAAGTTTTTAATTTCTACTTTAGTCCCTAATTCCCCTTCCTTTTTACTAAGCGAAATATTTACTTCCACTCTCATTTGGCCTTTTTCCATATCAGCATCAGAAACATCTAAATAATGCATAATTAAATGAAGTTCTTGGGCGAATTCTCTTGCCTCTTTTGCCGAAGTTATATCGGGTTCAGTAACTAATTCCATTAAAGGAATTCCAGCTCGGTTAAAATCAACTAAAGAATGGTCTGCGCCTTCGGGATGAACCAATCTGGCAGTATCTTCTTCTAAATGGACTCTCATGAACCTAATTTTCTTACCGTCTAATTCTAGAAAACCTCCAACACATAGAGGTTTGTCATACTGACTTATTTGATATCCTTTTGGCAAATCAGGATAAAAATAATTTTTTCTGTCAAATTTTGAATATTCTGAAATCTGGCAATTCAAAGCTAAACCCGTCTTTATTGCTTTTCTAATACCTTCTTTATTTATAACCGGCAAAGTTCCAGGCTGAGCCGTACAAATAGGACAAATATTAATATTTGGTTGTCTTTCATCGGGGTCATTCTTACAAGAACAAAACATCTTTGATTTGGTATTAAGCTCAATATGTATCTCTAAACCTATTGTGGGTATATAAGGCATAAATAATAATTTCTAATTTTTAAACCCTACTCTATTTTTTTCCAATCTTCTATATTGGAAATTTTTTCTCCTTGTGCTTCTTTGACAATTTCTACTCCGGAACTCGTTCCAATAATATCAGCTCCAGCTTCAACCATCATTTTAAAATCAGAGAAAGTCCTGATTGAACCCGCAGCTTTAATTAATAAACCAGGTGCGGATTCTTTCATCATTCTGACGTGTTTGGCTTTCTCGGTTAATTCTGAATGATCCAAGGGGTCGTTTACCGTGGCTGTTTTAACGCAAATTGCCCTCGCCTCTTTAACGATTTCTGAAGCTTTTTTAATTTCTTCATCAGTTAAATAGCCTGAACCAATAATTACTTTTGTCGGTAAAATCTTAGCAATTTCTTTCAAATCACTTAAAACTTCTTCATATTTTTCGTTTTTAAAATCGTCTATTTTCATCACCACGTCAACTTCGTCACTGCCCATTTCTTTAGCTTTTTGAACAATTTTTATTCTATCTTTATGGGAACTCGCACCGGTTGGCTCATCAACCAAAGTGGTAACCTTAATATCGGTATTTTTTAATAATTCTTTTGTCATTTTAGTATATTCAGGAAAAACGCAAAGTCCCCGAAAACCATATTTCTTCGTCTCTTCGCAAACCTTGTTTATCTCCTCGTCAGAAACATCCTTTTTTAAAAACGTTTGGTCAATGAGTTTCTCTATATTCATATTTATATTTAATCTTATCAAAATTTCTCCAAAATAAAAAGCTCTCGAAAAAAAACGAGAGCTATCTCTTATCCTTTTCTTTTCCCCTCGCCACCAATTTCCCATCCGATGAACCAAAATACCAGCAACTTCGACAATCAACCATAAATCTTATTCCGTCGCGATATAAAGGGCCGAGTTGGGAAATTTCATCAACTTTTATATCCTCTTCTTCACCACACTGTGGGCATTTAAAATTCACCGCAGACTCATATACTGAACTATCTTCTCGAATTACTGTTTTCATCTTATACCTCTTTTCCCTGTAATTTCTTAACAAAAGGAATGTCAGCTTCGCAGAAATCATATTTATCCATTTCTTCAGGAGTAACCCAGGCGTAATTTATACTTTTTTTAATCTCTCCTGGAACAAATTCACTCAAGCAAGCTAACAAAATTACATGCCTTGCTCCGTCATATACATGAGATGACACTCCAAAAAGCTCACCTACTATAATTGCTATATTCAATTCTTCTGCTATTTCACGCCTTAAACAAAATTGGGGCGTCTCGCCGAATTTAAGCTCTCCTCCAGGAAATTCCCACTTTAGAGGTAAATGTGTGCCTGTTGGCCTTTGGGTAATTAAATATCTCTCGCCTTCTCGAATAATTGCTGCAACGACTACCATTTGCTTCTTTTTCATTCTTTCTATTCCTCCTTCCAAAGATTTGCCAAGCACATAAGGATTTTTGTGCTTCGGTTTAATTTATAATATAAAAGATCTTT
>JBGOYX010000090.1:0-2571 GCA_041479865.1 Minisyncoccia bacterium | reverse complement strand
ATTAATCACCACCGCTATTTGTACCACGTTTTAGACAGACAAGAAATTTCAGAGGCGGCTTTAGATTCCTTGAAAAAGGAACTTTTTGATTTAGAGCAGAAATATCCGGAATTTATTACTCCCGACTCTCCAACTCAAAGAATTGGCGGGAAACCATTGGAAAAATTCGGAAAAGTCAAACATCCCCAGCCAATGCTGTCTTTTAACGACGCCTTTTCAGAAAAAGATATGGAAGATTGGTTGGAAAGAATTTCTAAACTTCTGTCTTCTGAAGAAAGAAAAGAGATTGATTTTTTCTGTGAGTTAAAAATTGATGGCTTAGCCATTGAACTGATTTACAAAAACGAGATTTTTAAAACAGGCTCAACCCGGGGGAACGGAATAATCGGTGAAGACGTTACTCAGAATTTAAAAACAATTGAAGCTATTCCTTTAAGATTGAGAGAAAAAGAAGAATTTTTGAAAGATTTTAAAAGCATCAAATCGCTGCCTGCTGATGTTGTTGTTCGGGGCGAAGTTTTTATTTCCAAAAAGGAATTTGAAAGATTAAATAAAGGACAAACGAAAAAGAATTTAACTCTTTATGCCAACCCCCGGAATGTAGCAGCAGGCTCAATCAGACAGCTTGACCCGAAAATAACAGCTGCCCGAAAATTAGATTCTTATACCTATGATTTAATTACCGATTTCCCACTTTTATCTCAAAAGCGGGGGACCCACGAAGAAAAACATAAAATTTTAAAAACTCTCGAGTTTAAAACCAATCCTCATAATAAATATTGCAAAGACCTAAAAGAGATTTTTGAATTCCACGACTATTGGCAGAAAAACCGCGAGAAACTGTCTTATGAAATTGACGGCATTGTCGTAATTGTAAACTCAAATAAAATTTATCAGAAATTGGGGGTCGTCGGTAAAGCTGCCCGAGCAGCTATCGCCTATAAATTTCCTTTAAAACAAGCGGAAACCATTGTTGAAGATATCAAAATTCAAGTTGGCAGAACGGGCGTTTTGACGCCCGTTGCTTATTTAAAACCAGTTCAAGTCGGCGGGGTAACCATTTCTAAAGCAACTTTGCATAATGAAGATGAAATAAAAAGATTGGGATTGAAAATCGGAGATACGGTTATCGTTGGCAGGGCAGGGGACGTTATCCCCGACGTTATTAAGGTCTTGCCAGAACTGAGGACGGGAAAAGAAAGAGAATTCCATTTTCCCAAACATTGTCCGTCTTGCAAAACAAAGATTGTAAAACTGGCAGGAGAGATTGCTTGGAGGTGTCCCAATCCCAATTGTTTTTCCAGAAAAAGAGAATACTTTTATCATTTTGTTTCCAGAGGCGCTTTTGACATTGCGGGGCTCGGCCCAAAAATCATTGATAGATTAATTGACGAAGGTTTAGTTTCCGATCAGGCCGATTTATTTGAATTAAAAGAGGGAGACCTTTTGCCATTAGAGCGGTTTGCCGAAAAATCAGCCCAAAATTTAATTTCAGCCATTCAGTCTAAAAAGGAAATTACCTTGCCGAGATTTATTTTTGCTTTAGGGATTAGAAATGTGGGTGAAGAAACTGCCCATGATTTATTTGAATATATTGGCTCTTTGGAAAATTTAAAAAAAGCTTCTTTGGAAGAACTTCAAAAAATAGCTGATATCGGACCAGTTGTGGCAAAATCAATTTATCAATGGTTTAAAGAAAAAAGAAACTCGGAACTTTTAGAAAAATTAAAAAAAGCTGGAATTAAAATAATTGAAGAGAAAAAAACAAAAAAACAAATTTTAAAAGGGAAAGTCTTTGTTTTAACAGGAGTTTTAGAATCAATGACCAGAGAGAAAGTTAAAGAGAAAATTCGGTTATCGGGCGGTGAAATTTCTGAATCAGTTTCAAAAAAAACAGATTTTTTAATTTCTGGTAAAGAACCCGGTTTAAAGTTAGAAATCGCTAAGGAACTCGGTGTTAAAATCATAAACGAAAAAGAATTTCTCAAATTAATTAAATCAAGTTAACGGAGACCCGTTCTCCCCTAAAGCCAGTTTTCCCAAAGAGATATGCCCTACAGAAAACAATTTATAAATGGTGAAATCTATCACCTTGTAATAAGAGGAATTGATAATAATGTAATTTTTAAAAACATCGACGATTATTATCGAGGCATTTTTTCTATTTACGAATTTAATAATACGAAGTCGGTGGAGATTTTAAAAAGACGACAGGAAATTCGAGCTACCAAATCTAGGGGAGAACGGGTCTCCTCGAATTCTGATGAGAGGGATAAATTGGTAGAAATTTTAACTTTTTGTTTTATGCCAAATCACATTCACTTATTGGTGAAACAAATTAAAAGAGAGGGAATAACTAAATTCATGAGAAAATTAGGTGCTGGATATGGAGGATATTTTAATCGGAAATATAATCGGAAAGGCTATGTTTTTCAGAATCGATTTTCAGCAATTCATGTTGAAGATAATGAACAATTAAAAACAGTATTTGTTTACATCCACACGAATCCCATAGCTCTTATAGAATCAAATTGGAAAGAGAAAGGAATCAAAAATCCAAAAAAAATCATT
>JBGOYX010000089.1:0-2587 GCA_041479865.1 Minisyncoccia bacterium | reverse complement strand
TGTCCTATTTCCGTTCCCATTGGTCTTACCGCTGTAGCTATAACCATCGATTTCCCCTCCCTCTTGGGTGTCTTGCGCAGTAGAGAATATTATTTACTGCGCTAAGCGCAGTAGATATTTACTGCGCTTTTTCGCTTTATACAAAGAGTATACAACATTAGTTAATTCTTGTCAAGAGCTACATCTTTTCCGGAGCGGAAATACCCATTAAATTTAAGGTGTTTTTTAAAATAATTTTAGTCGCTGAAATTAAACTTAAACGAGTCTGGGTAAGATTTTTATTTTCTGAAATTACCTGGCAGTCGCGGTAAAATTGATGGAACGAAGTCGCCAAGTCCAAAGCGTATTGTGGAATTCTTTGAATCTGATAATCTCTGACCGTATCTTCAATAATTTCCGGAAAACGAATCAATTGTTTAATAAGTTGTAATTCCGATTGATGGGTTAATAGTTTTAAATCTGAAATATTAAATTTAAAACCCGGCGTTTTGCGCAAAATACTGCATATTCTTGCATGGGCATATTGAATGTAAAATACCGGATTTTTTTCCGATTGCTCTTTTGCTAAATCTAAATTAAAATCTATATGGGTATCAATTGATTTAGCTAAAAAGAAAAATCGAGCAACATCTAAACCGACTTCATTTATTAATTCTTCCAAAGAAATAAAAGTTCCTCCCCTTTTACTCATTTTCACTTCTTTACCTTTTTCAACTAAACGAACAAATTGGCCAACAATAATTTTTAATTTTTGGTCAAATCCAAAAACTTTTGCTGCCGCCATTAAACGAGGTTTATAACCCCAATGGTCGGCGCCCCAACCATTAATCATTAAGTCATATTTACGGGAAACCTTATCAATGTGATAAGCTATATCAGATGCAAAATAAGTTGGCTCACCATCCGCTTTAACTAAAACTCGGTCTTTGTCGTCCCCAAACTTTGTAGAAATAAACCACAAGGCACCTTCTTTTTCATAAGTAAAACCCTTCTTTTCTAATTCTTTTATCGCTTTTTTAATTAAACCTTTTTTATATAGTGTTTTTTCGGAAAACCAAATATCATACTTTACACCGATTCTTTCTAAAAGTTTTTTGGCCTCGCTTAATATTTGCTTTAAGCCTATATCTGTAAAAATTTTAATCCTTTCTTCCTCTGATAATTTTAAATATTTGTCTTTGTCCCTTTTAATAATTTTATTTACAATATCTTTGACATATTCACCTTTATAAAAATCTTCTTTCATTTCTACTTTTTCGCCTAAAATTTCTCTATAGCGAGCGTCTATTGATTTTCCTAACAATGAAATTTGTTTTCCGTAATCATTGATAAAATATTCTTTTGTTACTTTATAGCCGGCTTTTTCAAAAACGTTAGATAAAGTATCTCCCCAAAAAGCCCCGCGGCCATGACCCAAATGCAAAGGTCCTGTCGGATTTGCCGAACAGAATTCAATATCTATTTTTTTTCCTTTTCCGATTTTTAAATTGCCGTAGTTATCTTTTTTCTTCAAAATTTCCCCGACTTTTTTCTGTAAATAATTTTTTGAAATAAAAAAATTAATAAAGCCGTTTTTTACTTCTATTTTATCTAAAATGTCCGATTTTATTGAATCGGCGATCTCCTGGGGGTTTTTCTTAATCACCATTGCTATATTTGTGGCGTAATCGCCGAAAGCCGACTCTGCCGATCGATCTATCTCAATCTCAACCTCTTTTTTATATAGGGTTTTTATTGCTTTTTCTAATTGCGAAGCAATCAAAGTTCTCGCCGAAGGCAAGGTTCTTATCAAATTTTTAATTTCTTCCCTTATCATTAATTTAATTTTATCTTAATTCTTGCTAAAATAAAAGAATGAAGGTGTTAGCTGAAAACAAAAAGGCTTATTTTAATTATGAAATCCTGGAGAAGTTTGAAGCAGGGATTTCTTTGATTGGACAGGAAGTAAAATCAATTAAAACCAAAGGGGTAAATTTAGCCGGTTCTTTTGTGGTTGTAAAGAACGAAGAGGTTTTTTGGATTGGGGCAAGAATTCCTCCTTATCAGCCAAAAAATGCACCAGCTGATTATCAACCGGAAAGGTTGCGGAAACTTCTTTTGAGAAAATCAGAAATTAAATATTTAATCGGAAAATCCCAGCAAAAAGGCTTGACTTTGATACCTTTAAAGGTGTATAATAAAAACGGTAAAATCAAATTTGAGTTTGGAATAGCAAAAGGAAAAAAGGAATTCAATAAAAAAGAATTAATAAAAAAAAGGGAAACAGAAAGAGAAATTGAAAGAGAATTAAAATTACGGGGATGAAAAAGAATCGATGAGAGATCTTTATAAAATATGCAGGCTGAGTTTACTAGAATCTCAAAAAACTTCTGGTAAAAAGAATAAATGCCAATTTATTCAAACAACCCGCTTTAGCTTACGTCTAAAGCCATCTACTTTAGTGATTCTCGATAGCTAAAGTCAGGTGTCATATTATCGAGATAGATGGTTCTTTTGTCTCGCGAACTTATCAAAAAAACAGAGACAATTGGTACTAGAGCTTTTTTCTGTTTCTAATCTAGTATTCAAAAGCTAAACAGAATAATCC
>JBGOYX010000088.1:0-2613 GCA_041479865.1 Minisyncoccia bacterium | reverse complement strand
GTCCCGAATCTCTGGCTACTTTTTCTTCCACGCCAGTGCAAACCAGAGGAGGTTCGGGTGAAACCAAGGTTACCGACTGGCGTTGCATGTTAGAACCCATCAAGGCACGGTTTGCATCATCATTTTGCAAAAAAGGAATAAGAGAAGTAGCGATAGAAATGCTTTGATTAGGACTAACGTCAATAAAATCAATTTTTTCTTTTTCAATCTCTCCCGGCTCTCCCTTTATCCTCGCCTCTACTTTTTCTGCTAAAATATTTCCTTTTTCATCAATAGTAACGCCGGCCGAAGCGATATTATATCTTTCTTCTTCATAAGCATTAAGGTATTGAATTTCTGGCGAAACCCGGCTTTTTTCTACTTTAAAATAAGGAGTTTCAATAAAACCGTAAGGGTTAATCCTGGCAAAAGAAGCCAGATGCCCCACCAATCCAATGTTTGGTCCTTCCGGGGTCTGGATGGGGCAAATCCTACCATAGTGAGAGGGCTGAACATCTCTAACTTCAAAACCGGCTCTTTCTCTAGTCAATCCTCCTGGACCCGTCGCTGATAATCTTCTTTTGTGTTCCAATTCAGCCAACGGATTTTGATTATCCATAAACTGGCTTAATTGAGAAGAAGTGAAAAATTCTTTCACTACTGCCATTACCGGCCGAGGGTTAATCAATTGAACCGGAGCTAAAGTATAAACATCCAAAGTAGACATTCTGTCTTTAATAATCCTTTCCATCCTCATTAACCCAACTCTTAATCTGTTAACTAATAATTCATTTAAAGTTCTCACTCTTCTGTTCCCCAAGTGATCAATCTGGTCTGGTTTTCCTTCAGGATTATTGTTGAGCCGAATAATTTCCCTTATTACCGATATTACGTCTTCTAATTTTAACACTCTGTCCTCTACTCTGATTTCTTCTTCCGTTTTCGGTTTTTGATTTTTTAACTTCGAGATTTGAGCTCTTAATTCCGGCAATCTTTGCCACATTCTCCACCTGCCCACTTTTGATAAATCGTATCTTTCGAAATTAAAAAAAATATTCCAAATTAATTCTTTGGCGGTGTCGGAAGTGGCTTTGTCTCCTGGTCTTAATCTTTGGTAAATTTCAACAAGAGCTTCCGCTTGATTATGGGTTAAATCTCTTTTTAGGGTTTCTCCGATAAAATCTATCTCGCCTTTGTTTACATCCTGAAACTTTTCTTTAATGTCAAAATCTTTGTCAACACCGAAAGCTCTCAATAAAGTGGTGGCCGCTACTTTTCTTTTTCTGTCAATTTTCACTCCGATAAATCCCGAACTTTCCGTTTCAAATTCCAGCCAAGCTCCTCGGTTTGGAATAATTTTTGCTCCAAAGTGATTTTTGCCAACCATTTGTTGGGCGGTAAAGAAAGCTCCCGGAGAACGAATTAATTGGGATATTACAACTCTTTCCACTCCATTAACAACAAAAGTTCCCCTATCAGTCATCAAGGGGAAGTCGGTTAAAAATACTTCTTGCTCTTTAATCTCTTTTGTTTTAAGGTTGACTAATTTCGTCCTAACGCGCAAAGAAACTTCAAAAGAATCGTTATTTTTCTTTGCTTCTAACTCAGTTTTATAATTGGGATTTCCCAATTTAAAATCCAAAAACCAAAGTTCTAATTCTTTTCCGGTATAATCTCTGATTGGCGATATCTCTCCCAATAATTCTTTCAAATCTCTCTCCCAAAAAGTTTTCCAACTTTCCTTTTGTAGGGTAAATAAAAAAGGGAGGGGAAGAGATACTTTCGCCTTCCCAAAATTTTTAGTTTCTATTTTTTTCATGCCTCGTAGAATAGTTACGACGAATTATTGTTGTTTTACTTCCCGTAGCAGTCGAAATTTCTCTACGGAATACAAAAAAGCAACTCAAAAAGCCAAAAAATACCCTAAAATTTTTCTTTCTTTTTAGGGTACGTCTGAATTTATAAAATTTTTAGCTCACCCCATAACTCCCGGCCCGTCGGGATGATTCGGGGTCTGAAAAACAAAAAAATAATATTTTTTAAAAAATTATTATACCTAAATTAGTATTCTTATTTTAATCCTCTTTTTAGGAGTTGTCAAGCCTCCTAAATTTTTCTTAACCCACCTTACTATTAAATCAAAATTCTCTAATATAGTCAAGGAAGACCTTATTTTCCTCCTTTAGCTGGGCTCTCTTCCGTTTTTTTCAACTCGGTAATTTTGGCCATAACATCTTGATTGCCGGGATTTAATTTCAGAACTTTCTCAAACATTTTTAAGGCCTCTTCTTTCTGACCATTCTTTTGATAAGCCATGCCCAACGCATAAAGTGAATTGGAATGATTTGGAGAAAGTGAAATCGCCCGCTGAAGTGAAGAAATAGCTTTATCCGTCTGGTTGTTATTATAATACACTCTTCCCAATTGGAAAAAGACTTCAACGTTTGAAGGGTTCTGTGCCGCTATTTCCTCTAATTTTGATATCGCATCTTGAAAATTCCCTTCCGCTTCTAAAACTAAAGTCGACTGAATCTGAGCATCCATATAATCTGGTTTCAACACTAAAGCTTTATCAATTGATTTTTTAGCTTCGTCATTTTTTCCTTCATCTCGCAATATCTTTCCAATTTCAGT
>JBGOYX010000087.1:0-2645 GCA_041479865.1 Minisyncoccia bacterium | reverse complement strand
TATGGCCTATCATCGCGCCCATAAACTAGACACAAGGATAGTCAGGATTTTTAATACCTACGGGCCGCGGATGAGGATGAATGACGGCCGGGTAGTGCCTAATTTTATCTATCAGGCGCTGAATAATAAGCCCCTGACCGTGTATGGCAGAGGGCAGCAAACACGCTCATTTTGCTATATTTCGGATTTAATCGAAGGTATATATAGGTTGCTGCGTTCTAACTTCAAGCTACCTATAAACTTAGGTAACCCTTGCGAATTTACAATTTTAGAATTGGCCAAATTAACCATAAAATTAGTTGAAATTAAAAGCAAAATTGCCTTTAAGCCTTTGCCCCAAGATGACCCTCAGCAACGCCAGCCGGATATCGCTAAGGCCAGAAAGATATTGCACTGGCAGCCGAGGATAAAATTAGAAGAGGGGCTAAAAAGAACTATAGACTGGTTTAGGCTTAAACTTTGCCTGCCTTGAATATTGCTTTAGCATATGTTATACTTATAGTACATAAAGAGGTACCTACTGACAAAGGCAAACTTCTGCCACAATACGTGGCAGACACGCTAAGAAGTATGGCGTGAGCAGTAATGCTGGGGCGCAAAGCGACAGCCCCGATGAGAAATCGGGGGGCTGCGTTGCCAAAGAGGTAAAAGAGAGCTAAGCCCTAGCAAGTTTTGCCTAGGGCTTTTTAAGTGTTTATTCATTTTACTTGACAAAATCAGGAGGAGGTGATATAAAGAAAAGTCTAACAGATAAGGGGACTGGCGCTGGCAGTAATTGCCTTTTAGTGGGTGACAGACCTGAAGTTATAGTTTATAGGATAAAAAAAAGAGGATATGTTTATCCCTTAAAAGATAATAATTCAGTTAAATTAACAAAAGGAGGAAAAAACCAAGTAAAAAGAAGTTTAAAGAAAATAAAAAAAGAAAAGATAGATTTTATTTATTCTTCAGATTTTTACAGAACAAAGGAAACCGCAAAGATTGCTTCAAGGGGATTGGATATTAAGAAAATCAATTTTGATAAAAGGCTTAGAGATATAAATATGGGCGTTTTTCACGGCAGGAAAAAAGAAGAATTTTATAAGTTCATCGGCTATAAAAAAAGAAAATTTTTTACAAAACCTCCAAAAGGAGAAAGCTGGGAAGACCTAAAAAAAAGAATGACAAGTTTTTTAAAAAATATTGATAAAAAACACAAAAACAAAAAGATTTTGATTGTTAGCCACGGAGATCCTTTATGGATGCTGGAGGATATAATTAAAGGGATGACTAACCGAGAACTTTTAGACGAAATTTTTATCAAGAAAAATTACATAAAAGTGGGTGAATTGAGAAAAATTAATTGATATGGAATTAAATTTTCCACAAATTGAAGAAAAAATATTGAAATTTTGGCAGGAAAACAAAATTTTTGAAAAACTTAGAAAGAAAAACCAAAATAATAAACGCTGGTCTTTTTTGGATGGTCCCATCACCGCCAATAATCCCATGGGCGTTCATCATGCCTGGGGGAGAACATATAAAGATGTTTTTCAAAGATATAAAGCGCTTCAGGGCTTTGACCAAAGATTTCAGAATGGTTTTGACTGCCAGGGGCTTTGGGTTGAAGTGGAAGTGGAAAAGGAACTTGGTTTTGAAAATAAAAAAGACATTGAAAAATATGGAATAGCCAATTTCGTCAATAAATGCAAAGAAAGAGTCAGAAAATATTCTAAAATTCAGACAGAGCAGTCAATCAGATTGGGTCAATGGATGGACTGGGAAAATTCTTATTACACGATGTCTGACGAGAACAACTACGCCATTTGGTATTTCCTGAAAAAATGTTGGCAAGAAAAATTGCTTTATAAAGGCAGAGACGTTGTACCCTGGTGTATTCGTTGCGGGACTGCCATTTCCCAGCACGAAATTTTAACGGAAGAATATCAGGAAATTACCCATCAGGCGGTTTTTATCAAACTTCCTGTTATCGGACGAGAAAAAACATATCTTTTAATTTGGACCACTACTCCATGGACATTGCCTGCAAACGTAGCCGTAGCCGTAAATCCAAAATTAATTTATGTTGAAGTTAAAGATAGAAACGACGATATTTTTATTCTTTTAAAAAGCAAAGCAGGAATCGTAGAAGAGGGGAAAATAATTAGAGAATTTTCAGGAAAAGAATTAAAAGAATTGCAATATGGGGGAATATTTGATGAATTACCGACGGTTAAAGAAATCTTAGGTGATTTTAAGTATAAAGTTATTTTATGGGACGAAGTTTCAGAGGAGGAAGGGACTGGAATCGTACATATTGCTCCAGGATGCGGTCAAGAAGATTTCCAATTAGGAAAGAAATTAAATCTTCCTGTGATTGACCCATTAGATGATGAAAGCAGATATAAAGAAGGATTTGATTTTTTGACAGGAAAATTAGCAACAGAAGTGAATAATTTAATTTTTGAAAACCTAAAAAACAAAAGTTTTGTTTATAAAATTGAAGATTATACACACAGATATCCGACCTGCTGGCGCTGTAAAGAAGAATTGATATTTCGTTTGGTTGACGAATGGTATATTTCAATGGAGAAATTGAGGAAACCGTTGATGGAAGTGGCAAAAAAAATAAAATGGCTACCTTCATTCGGATTAGAAAGGGAGAT
>JBGOYX010000086.1:0-2709 GCA_041479865.1 Minisyncoccia bacterium | reverse complement strand
GCATAACTGAGTTGTAACTAGCCCGTCCTCTTAAAATGGAAATTTCAAAAGAAGTTTTCATTTAAAGGGGAATATAAATTAATAAAATAAAAACCTCATCAGCCACCGCCTTTTTAAATAAAAAGCGGAGCAAGGGGGAGAAATAATATAATATGAAAAACATTTTTAAGTCAAAAACAAATATTTTTTTAATATCAATTTTAGTGATGGCTTTTACTTTTGGTTTAGTTTCTGAAACCTTTGCCGCTACTTGCCCTCAATTTAATTGTGATCCTCAAGATATTGAGATGGTAATTTTAAAGAACAGAACCCAGGGCACTTCTACTTGGCAGGATCCGATTTCAGCCAATTGCGGAGACAGAGTTGCTTTTAACATTTATTACCATAATTGCGTTGCAGGCAGTACGGCTCATAATACTCAAGTCAGAATTGATTATCCGGATTATGACACTACTAATATTGTAAGTATCGCTTACTTATGGGCAACCGATGCTTCTTATGTTTCAGATACTGGAACCATTAATTCCAGCACCCCACAAAGATTGGTTTTTGATACAACTGCCAAATGGTACCCCAATCAAACCAGTTCTAGTTCGACTACTCTTTCTGTTACTCAATATTACAGGACCGTATCAGTAAATATCGGCGACATAGCAGGCGGTTGGCCGACTCAAGGTTATGTTGTTTTTGAAGCAACTTTAACCGGCTGTCAGCAAACAGTTCCTACCGTTGATATAAAAGCCAACGGTTCAGATGGGACAATAACTATACCATATAATAGTTCAGCTAACTTAACCTGGACTTCAACTAATGCTACTTCTTGTTATGCTTCCACCGATTGGTCAGGAACAAAAGGAACTTCAGGTTCGGAAACAACTTATAATTTGACTTACTCAAAAACTTACACAATTACCTGCACGGGTTCAGGCGGTTCAGCTTCAGATTCAGTAACGGTTAATGCCCAGTCTCAACAAATTTCTTATGTTAATTTAACAGCCAGTCCTTCTTCAGGATGCGCTCCGTTGAATAACGTTGATTTAACTGCAACTGTTTCAGGAACAACTTATTACCAAAACATTAATTATTCTTTTGACTGCACCAATGACGGCTATTGGGACAGAACAGTCAGTTCAAGTTCAAATTCTTATACTGCTTATGATGTTTGCAGTTATCCTTCTTCTGGAAACTATAACGCCAGAGTCAAGGTAGAAAGCGGCGGCTTTACGACAGAGAATACGACTCCGATTTATGTTTCTTCTTGTTCTAACCCGACTTCTTTCTCTATAAATAAAACAGTCCGCAACACTACTGATAATACAGCTTGGCAGAATGAAGTTAGTGCCGATCCCGGAGAGTTCTTAGTTTATTCTATTCAAATAACGGCAACAGGTGGCAGTTCTGTATCAAACGTAATTTTGACGGATACTTTACCAGCTAAAATTATTTACAGAGGGAACCTTAAAATTGACGGAGTTTCTTCTTCTGGCGACATTATTTCCGGATTGAATTTGGGAACATTATATTCCGGTCAGTCAAAAACCGTAACTTTTGAAGCTCAAGCTGCCTCGGTAAATGACTTTAATTTCGGCACCACTACTTTGACAAATACTGCTACTGTTTCCAGCGGCAGTACCACAAATAGCGACACTGCTACAGTGAGCGTATTAAAAAGAGGAGTAGCAGGAGCCGTAACCGGAATTTCAACAGGGGTTAATCCTCTTTATGTTCTGCCATTCTTTGTTCTGATTCTCAGTTTGATTCTTTATCTTTCAGTGCGTTACCTGGAAAATTCTAAGAACCCTTTAATTAGAAAAATGTTAGGAGTATATTACAAGATTAGAATGTATATGTTCAGATAAATTCTAAAAAGACAATTAGAAAACCGACGCCACCCCGCAAAACGGGGTGGTTTTAGTTTGTTTTAAATTGAAAAATTTCCAAAATATCAGTAAAATAGCTCTTGTTAATAAATTGTGGAAACTTGGTGGGAAAAATTTATTGACACAAGGGGGTCGGTGGGATAAATTGGAAACATAGTGGTATATTGTGGAAAACTGTGGGATAACCACATTTTTCTGGGGAAAGTATGTTTATAGGAGAATATACATATTCAATAGACGAAAAGAAAAGATTAGGTATTCCGGTAAAATTCCGGCAGCTTTTGGGAAAGAAAGCAATAATTACTCGCGGATTAGACCAGTGTCTTTTTCTTTATCCTATTAAAGAATGGGAAGCTTTGGCAAAAAAATTGAGCCAACTGCCTTTATCTCAGGCAGCAGCCCGAGGTTTTGCAAGATTAATGCTGACGGGAGCCATGGAAGTCAATATTGATAATTTGGGACGAATTTTAATTCCTGATTATTTAAAAGAATACGGCCAGTTGCAGAAAAAAATAGTTATTGCCGGAGTTTTCAATCGCGTTGAAATTTGGTCAAATTTAAAATGGCAGGAATATAAAGAAAAAACCGAAAATGAAGTGGGGGATATAGCGGAACGCTTAAAAGAACTCGGTGTTTAAAATTAATGGCTATTCACATTCCTGTTCTAAAAAATGAAGTTCTTAAATATTTAGACCCAAAGCCGAATGAGAATTTTATTGATTGTACAATTGGGGAGGCCGGCCATACCTTGGCGATTTTGGGGAAAAACAGTCCGAAAGGAAGAGTGTTGGGAATTGACCAAGATCCAGAACAAATTAAGAATTTGAAT
>JBGOYX010000085.1:0-2724 GCA_041479865.1 Minisyncoccia bacterium | reverse complement strand
ATGTCAAGTTCTAATAAACGGCATTTTCCAAATGCCGGATTTTGGCTTTATTGTCCTGGCTGATTTCAACGGCAATAATGTCAATTTGCCATTGCGTATCCAAGGGAATCTTCTTTTTCATCAGCCAGCTTTCAGCGGCTTTTATTAATTTTCTTTGTTTTTGAAAATCCACTTTGTCTTCCGGCAAAAAAGACCCGCCCTGAGTCTGTTGAAGAGTTTTCACCTCAACAAAACTTATTATGTCGTTTTTCTTGGCGATAATGTCAATTTCTCCTTTTAGGGGACTGCCAAAAATCCTAAATTCGTAATTCCTGTCCAAAATTTTATATCCGTTCTTTATCAAATAATTTTCGGCAATTTTTTCACCGAAATTTCCTAAATTTTTTGTACTCACAAGAATTGATTGTTTATTATAATTTATTCTATCAAAAAATCGCCTCGCTGGCGAAACTTTTTTAAAATAAAAATACCTCTCGGTTATAGCGAACTTTAGTTCGATATAATCACCGAAAGGCATTTTGCCTCTTAAGACGGCTTTGTTTTCTTAAGCTCTTTAATCGCCTCTTCAAGCTCGTGGATAAGAATTTGGTGTTCTTCGGCGTAAGGAAGATAGTACCTTTCCGTTTCTTCGACCTTGAAGGCTATCTTTTCCGGCGATAAGCTCCACATAGTTAAAAGATTGTGGAGCCTGTCGGGAAGCTTCACCAGCCAGAAGTCTCGCGGCGCAAACGGGAAACGTCCGTGGTATACACTAAGCCTTTCTTCCTCTGAAGGATAATCTTCCTTGGATGGTTTACTAAGATAATTAAGCAGCAAAGCCACCTCGTCGCCAAATTCTGCCCTGACTCTCTCTATTGTCCACGACGGGATATCTTCAATAATATCGTGGATCATGCCGGCAATAAGAAGAATATAATTTCTTATTCTTAGATAATCAATCAAAATAAGATCAACCGATCTTAAATGTCCAAAATAACGCTCGCCACTCTCTCTTTGTTGATCTCGAAAAGCATCCTCGGCAAAGTCATAAGCCTTTTCAATAGCTCGGTACCTCGGGTCCATTGGAGGAAGAAAGGAAGCAACCCTCCGAAAAAATTTACTTCTATCTCCCGCTTCTTCCAAAAGAATCCTTACTTTTTCCAACATTTCTACCCTCCTTTTTTCCTTATTTAATTTTGTAATTTTA
Source organism: Minisyncoccia bacterium (assembly GCA_041479865.1). Lineage (GTDB taxonomy): Bacteria > Patescibacteriota > Minisyncoccia > Minisyncoccales > JBGOYX01 > JBGOYX01. The sequence goes on along the minus strand of JBGOYX010000085.1, from coordinate 1,538 downwards.
CTTTACAGGATTAAAATAAAAAAACAAGTTTTTTAATGCTCAACAACTTTCCTCATCTTCGGGTTTACCCTGAGTCGTATCGCCCTTCAATTTTTTCAGGGCGACCCTGAGATTTTCGAATGGGTCGAAGGGTTGATTATTTTATAATTAGAGTTTCTAACGGAATTACTAAACTGCTCGTCTTTCTTTAATTTTCACGCCGTAGGCGTGGGAATCAAGAAATGAAACGGGAGCGTTAGCGACCGTGACATTTCTTATACTTTTTAAAGAGGACCTGAAGCTCATCTTTTACCGTATTAATTGCTTTGTAAATATTCTCCTCCCTCGCCTCAGATCTGATAATTTCCCCTGGGACTTTAATGTTTGCTTCCGCGTAATAAATATTTCCTTTTTTGTGATGGCGGGTTTCAATAGCTACTTCAACAAAGGCCTCAACCGGGGTATTAATATGAGGAATAAATTTATCCAAAGTAGCAATCTTTTCCTCAATTGCCCTTTTTATTTCCGGGGTCAAGTCTAAATTTGTTGCCTTAATAGTAATTTTCATTAGATTAATATCATTCTATCAAAAAATCGCCCGACGCGTTAAGACATAGGGCGACTTTTTAATTTTGGCTAAATTTTAGTAAGATTTTTCTACTTCTCCAAGCTAACTTAATCGAAAATTGTTAATTCTTTATCCATTTCTAAAAATAGCGGGGAGCCTGTAAATGACAACGGAGAAATTGGTCCGTAAAACATAAATGGATATTTCTTATTGCTAGTTGGGTCTATAAAAGATCTATAAAATTTTGTTGCCGCATTATCGTTTACTATATCTTTAATTTTAGAAAATTCTGACCAGCTGGTTAGTCCGTAACCGAAGGCAAAAATACGTATTTGTTTTCTAATCTCTTCATCTAAAGACTCTATTGATTGTGTTATGAACATATATCCCATACCCAACTTCCTAACCGTACGAACGGCGTCAATAATTTCACCGGTTAATTCTTTTATCCTCGAGTCAGACGACTCATGAGAAATAAACCTATGCGCTTCATCCATAACTATCAAACATTTTGCACCTTCTTCTTTTTCGTATAATGCCCTACCCTTTTCTACAATTTTATTTTGTATGACTTTCATGAATAAAGCTTGAAGATTTTCCGACTTAATATTTACAGAACCCTTCCCGGACATATTTACGACTAGAACATTACCATTTTGATCCACAACCATACTAACAATATCATCTAAAGATTTCTTCTTTTCCGTTTTTTTAAATAAAGCTAAAACTTTTTCCCAACTTTCAATTACTTCTCCTTCTATTTTGTCCTCGCTGATTTGTCTTTTTAAATCTTCAACTCTGGAAATTAAATTTTCTCTCCACTGGCCCTTGGCGTAAACTCTTTTAATATATTTCGAAGCCTCTTTTTTGCCCTCGCCATCATCATCCTCCTCGGTATCTTCAGATGAGTTCAAAAAGACATTAATCATTTGCCTTAAAAAATCTTTGAAATTGCATTTAGACAAATCCAAATGGGTGCCAATCCTACTTT
>JBGOYX010000084.1:0-2753 GCA_041479865.1 Minisyncoccia bacterium | reverse complement strand
ATTATATATATTTTACCATAAAATTTTCTATTCCAAAATCGCTCTGATTCTTCTTATACCTGCTCCCGATGATTCCTCTTTTATAATTCTAAAATGACCAAGTTCGCCGGTTTTCTGGATATGAGGTCCCCCACATAGTTCAATGCTGAAGTCATCAATTTTATAAACCTTTACCATATCGCCGTATTTTAACGGGTCAAAGGAAATTTTAACGGTTTTTAGCGCTTCCCCTTTCGACATTTCAATCATTTCCACCGCTATATTTTCCCGGATTTTTTCATTAATCAGTTCCTCAATTTTTTTTATCTGCTCTTCGCTTAATTTCTGCTGATAGTTAAAATCAAACCTTAAACGCTCCGTTGTTATATTGCTTCCTTTTTGATATATTTCCGGGCTTAAAATTTCGCGCAAGGCGGCAAGCAATAAATGCGTTGCGGTATGGTATTTAATCGTTTTTTCGGCATCATCAGCCAATCCGCCTTTAAATTTTTGTTCTGCGCTGACTCTTGAAATCTCTTGGTGTTTTTTAAATTCTTCGTTAAAAGAATTTATTATCTCTTCTTTAAATATTTCTTCCATTTTTAAATAATTTTTAAGTTCTTCTAAAGATAAATCTAATGGAAATCCATAATTTTGAAAAAGATCAAAAAATTTTCTCCCCAATTTTTTTATATCTTCTATAGAAAAATAAGTTAATTTTTCGCCAACTTTTTCTTTATCTAACATTGCCACTTTTTTATCCCACCAAGAAAAAATATTATTATATTCTTTTAAGCCAGCTTCTAATGTCTTTTCAAATTTTTCTTCTTCGTTTTGAATCGCTGTTAAAATATCGGTTTCTTGAGATTTAACTTCAGGGTAAATGTCTTTATAAATTTCAACTACTTTTTGAGCTAGGGGAATTAAAAAGTTTTTTGGCAAATTTAATAATTTCCCATATCTAATTGCTCTTCTCAAAACCCTTCTCAAAATATATCCTCTTTCAATATTGGAAGGAAAAATATCTTCTGAAATTAAAAAGACCGAGCTTTTAATATGGTCAGTAATAATTCTTTTTGCTTTTTCATTTGTGCCCAAAATTTCATTGATTGTCGGTAAAAATAAATCAGTTTCATAAACTGAATTTTTATTTTGAACGACCATGGCTAATCTTTCCAAGCCCATTCCGGTATCCACTCCTTTTTGTTTTAAGGGAGCTAATTTGCCGTTTTTATCCTGATAATATTCATTAAAAACCAAATTCCAGACCTCGGTGTCATTAAAATGAATTTCCGTTGTCGGGCCGCAAGGCCCTTCCTCTCCGGTCGGTCCCCAAAAATTATCTTCTTTTCCACATTTTTTGATTTTATTTTCTGGTACTCCTAATTTATTCCAAATTTGAGCCGATTCTTTATCCTCGGGAATATTCTGATCGCCCTCAAAAACTGTGAAAATAACGTCTTTCAACGATAATTTTAATTCTTTGAAAAGAAAATCATAAGCTAATTTTATAGCTTCTTCTTTAAAATAACCTCCGAAGGAAAAATTTCCCAGCATCTCAAGAAAAGTTAAATGGTTATTATCCCCCACTTCTTCGATGTCTGATGTTCTAAAACATTTTTGGCATGAAACGGCATTTGAATCATAAGGCGATTTTTCGCCCAAATAATAAGGTTTGAACTGCTGCATGCCGGCGGTAGTGAATAAAACAGATGAATCTGTCGGAATAAGCGAAGAAGAAGGCACAATTTTGTGCCCTCTCTTTTCAAAAAAATCTAAAAATTTCTGACGCAATTGTTTGGAGGTCATTTTTAGGTATATCTGTCTGCCACCACCGAAGCAGCAAAAGCTTCGGGCTTTATTTTCGGCTCAAAGCCATTACCCCTAATTAAGCCCGTTACCTCTTTTATCATTTCTTTTGTAACCCCATTCTCGCCAACATCGGCATGAATGTAGCGGAATTGATAATCAAGAGGTTCGGTTATAGTTTTTAATTTTAGAGATAGATTTTCTCTTAAGCTTAGTGCTAATTCAATTGACAACAAAACTTCTTCTAAAATTCTTTGGTGCCAATTAAAAAACTTTCTATTTTTGTAAGTAACTTTTTTAAGGAAAAATCGGCCCCCTTCCCCTTTTCTTAAAATAACCATTGCCACAGGGAAATGAGGCTCTTCACCAGAAGAAGAATCACAACCGACTATAATATCGTAAAACTTCTCTGGTTTTTCAGTTATATAATTAACAATTTCTCCAATTGTTTCTTCTAAAGAAAGATTTCCTTTGGTGGGGTTGTAAAAATTTCCTTGTAAAATTTGTTCCATACTTTTCTCAATTTAGAATACATCAAAAGAGAAATAAAATCAAGAACCATTAACTTTTTTTATTATTGTAATAAATTCTTTAACATTTAAAGAAGCTCCACCTACCAATAGACCTTGAAAATTAGCTTCTTTTAGATATCCTCTGGCGTTTTTACTATTAACACTGCCTCCGTATAAAATTGGGGTATTTTTGACTATTTTTTTGATAAATGAATTTACTGATTTTGCTTCGGAAATCCCGCAAGCCCTGCCGGTTCCAATCGCCCAAACTGGCTCATATGCCAAAATCAAATTTTTAATTTCCTTTTTAGGGATTTTTTGAAGAGCTTTTCTAATCTGTGATTTTATTACAATTTGAGTTCTATTTGTTTTTCTATCTTTTTGTGTTTCGCCAACGCATAGGATAGGTTTTAATTTTATTTTGAGCACAGCTTTTATTTTTCTATTTATCAT
>JBGOYX010000083.1:0-2798 GCA_041479865.1 Minisyncoccia bacterium | reverse complement strand
TTATCATAACGGGAAATCATGTAACCCGTTCTATCAATTACTAAAGTTCCGCATTTCGGGCAGAAAGTATCTTCAGAGGGTAAGCCCAGGACGTTACCGGTATAGACATATTTTAAGCCGGCTTTTTTGCCAATTTCATAAGCCATTTTCAAAACTTCAACGGAAGTGTTCGGCAAATCCTGCAGTTTCCAGGAAAATGCGCCTGAAAACTGGGTAATGTGCCAAGGAGTTTCAGTCCCCAGTTCTTCTTTAATAAATTTGGCGATATCTTTAAATATTTTTTCTGAATCGCTTAAGGTCGGAATAGATAGCGTTGTAATTTCAACCCAGATTTTTTTCTTTTTCAACTTAACTAAGGTGTCTAAAACGGGCTGAAGTTGGCCGCCGCAATTTTTTTTATAAAAATCATTTGAAAAGTTCTTCAAATCAACATTGGCTGCGTCCAAATACGAAGAAATTAACCCAAACAATTCTTTTGACCAGAATCCGTTTGTAACCCAAGTATTTTTTAATCCTTTCTCTTTTGCCAATTTCATTGTGTCTAAGGCATATTCGGAAAAAATCGCAGGTTCGGTGTAGGTATAAGAGATGCTGGGTAATTTATTTTTTATTGCTAATCTGACAATTTCTTCCGGCGGCACATCTTCGCCCAAAACCTGCAATGCCGGTTTTGGCGCTTGTGAAATATCCCAGTTTTGACAATTATCGCATCTGAAATTACAACCGACCGTTGCAATTGATAAAGAATAACTTCCTGGCAAAAAATGAAAAAAGGGCTTTTTTTCTATCGGGTCAATATGACAAGCAACAGCTTTTCCGTAATTTAAAGCGCATAGCTTCCCGTTAATGTTTTCTCTCACCCCACAAATACCTCGTTTTCCCGGCGCAATTAGGCAATAATGAGCGCAATTCTGACACTGCGTTTTTTTGCCGGAAAGTTTCTTGTATAAATAAACTTCTTTCATATCATCTTTAATTTTATCATAAATTTGCTAAAATTATAATATGCGGCATAGAATTTTTATTGCCATAAATTTGCCGGGGGATGTAAAAAAACGACTCTCTGATTGTCAAAAAAATTGGCCGGAATTGCCTTGTCGCTGGACAAAAAGGGAGAATTTACATATAACTTTAATCTTTTTGGGATATTTAAGCGATGAAGAGCTTGTAGATATAATCAAAACTACTCAAGAAGTAGCTTCTCGAAACCTTCCATTTTCCATAAATTTGAATAAAATTATTTATGGCCCCCCGAAAAAACCACCCCGGATGGTATGGGTTGAAGGCGAAAAATCTCAGGAATTGGCTAATTTGCAAAAAGCTTTGGAAAACGCGTTTATGCCCTCAGAATCTTCACCAAAAGAGGATACAGGCGAAGCTCGTCCTTATTCTCCCCATATTACTTTGGGAAGAATAAAAACTTGGGAATTTAGACAGGTTGAACCTGAAGAAAGGCCGGAAATTTCAGAAGAAATTTCCCTGATTTTCCCGGTTGAATCAATTGAAATAATGGAAAGTCAATTGAAAAGAACCGGCCCGGAATACACAATTTTAGAATCATGCTCACTAAAAATCGACTAAAAATCCACTTTATCGGTATCGGCGGAATTGGAGTTTCGGCTTTAGCCAGATATTAATTGAAAAAAAGCCACAAAATTACCGGCTCAGATTTGGTTTCTTCAGAAATTACTCAAACTTTGAAAAAACTTGGGGCAAGAATTTTCATCGGCAAGCATAAAGTTAGAAATTTACCAAAAGATGTTGATTTAGTTATTTATAGTCCTGCTGTTACGCCGACTAATCCAGAGTTTAAAGAAGCAAAAAGAAAGAAAATAAAAACTCTAAGCTATCCTCAAGTATTGGGAGAACTGACTAAAAAACATTACACGATTGCCGTTTCCGGCACTCATGGCAAAAGCACGACGACTTGTATGATTGGACTATTATTGGCAAAAGCGGGATTTGATCCGACGGTAATTGTGGGAACTAAAATTAAAGAGTTTGGCGATACAAATTACAGAATAGGCAGGTCGCAATATTTAATTGTTGAAGCTGATGAACACATGGCTTCTTTTTTAAATTACTGGCCTAAAATTATTGTTTTAACTACGATTGAAGCTGACCATTTGGATTATTATAAAAATCTAAAGAATATCCTTAGAACGTTTCGGAAATATATCGGGCACCTGCCGAAAGACGGCGTTTTGGTGGTAAATAAAGACGATAAAAATAGCGCAAAACTCAAAACGCAAGGTGTAAAACAACAACTCAAAATTAAAAATTATTCTCTAAAACAACCTGAGGCGGACAAATTAAAGAAGATTTTAAAAATTCCCGGAGAGCATAATATTTCTAATGCGCTGGCTACCTTAACGGTTGCCCGAGCTTTAAAAATTCCCGATAAAATTTCTTTTAAATCATTGTCAGCATACCACGGTTGCTGGCGAAGATTTGACGTTATCAAAACAAAACCTTTTATTCTTATTTCAGATTACGGTCATCATCCAACAGAAGTAAGAGTTACCTTAAAAGCCGCACGGGAAAAGTATCCCAAGAAAAAGATATGGTGCGTTTTCCAGCCTCATCAATATCAGAGAACTTATTATTTGTTTAAAGATTTTGTTAAAGTCCTTCGACAAGCTCAGGATAAACACCACGTTGATAAACTAATTCTGACCGATATTTATGATGTAGCCGGCCGGGAAGAAAAGAAAGTTAAAGAAAAAGTAAATTCGGATAAATTAGTCAAAATAATCAACAAGCCCTCGGTGATTTATCTTGCAAAAAATAAAATAATG
>JBGOYX010000082.1:0-2802 GCA_041479865.1 Minisyncoccia bacterium | reverse complement strand
CTTCAAGCCCTGCGTCCAAAATGGGCTATTCATTCCTTCTTTTATGACCTTCACGACTTTTTTTGGGATTTCTGTTTTAATCATTTAGTTGTTAACGGCTTAAAATAATCTACCCAATAATTTCTGTTAAAATTAGTTTTTGTATGACAATTTCGGCAGAGAGTAATTAAATTGTCGGGGTTTAAATTATCTTTATCGTAATCAATATGATGACAAGATAATTTATAATTTAATTCGTCTTGATGTATTCCACATAATTGACAGATATAATTATCTCGTTTTCTGATACTATCTTTCAAATCATCAGTCCAATCCAACCCATAAGGTTCAAAAGATTTTCCACCTTGCCAATTCGGATTATTTTCACCCTTAATTAAATATCCCTTTCCAAAAAAGTAATGCTTTTCTCCCCTATAAATAGGTGGTCGTGTCCCCAAACTCTTATGGGTTTCACTCATTCTCTTTTTTGCTTCTTGGGTATGTTTTCTACCTTTTGGACATCCTTTTAATTTACCCAATTTCCATTGCTTTTTTGTTGCTTCACTTATGTTTTTCCGTATTTCGTCGGTCATTTCATAAGGTTTTTTACCTTTTCTAAATTCGCCCATTTTTCTACGACTTTCTTTTGAGTGATGTTTGCCCAACATCCCTTTTGTAATATTACCCTTCATAAATTGTCCTTTTTTATTTCTCATACTCTTTGCGGAACCATAGTTCCTCCCGGTGGTAAAGATATTTTATTTTTCATTCCATTTTCATTATTAATAGATTGGTCAGAGGGTAAAACAGGAAATAACTCCGGCTGATTTCTTTTCGTCATCAAAGCAAATGCGTGAGCTTTAAGATGGGCTTTGGTGGCGGGCGTGTCTTTCGCGGCCACGTGTTCTCTTAAATGAACATTATGGTCTTGTTCGCGTGAAACTAATTGTGGTTCATTTTCATTTAAAGCATCGTTTTCTTCCCTCGCCTTCCTCTCATCTATATTCAAGGGCAAAAGTCGCTCAACTTCATCTTTTTTGGCAAATAAGCGTCCGAGTTTCCTTAACCCGTAAAGTTTATCCGTATCGGGATATTGAAAAGCAAAAGCATAATAATCTTTAAGTTGTAAATAAGTATTCCGTTTTGTGGCTTCACTGATTGCCCGACTTTCAATCTTAATATCAGGCCCCAAAGGATTACCCGTAATAATTCCATTTCTATCGATTTCCCTCCACTGCGAACCAAAAGCACCTGTCAGACGAACTGACTTTTTGCCGATATCTTCAAAATCCCTGTCGTAGATTTCATACCATCTGCGCCAAAATCTTTTTTCGCTTAAACCAAATATGCGAGTTGCCAAAGAATATCTGCCTTCAACTTTAGAAGCGATAAGATTTAATTCCGTTGCCGTTCTTTTTTCAGCAGATTGCGCTCCTTGTTGAAATTCGGGAGTGGCCAACGCTTTCTGAGCCGAAGTATCAAGAAATTCCAAAATAAACTGGGCTTTTTGAATATAGCCCGCCGGTTGAAGCGTTTGAACCGCGTCCCCTACTGGGCCATTTATTGGTAGCCATTTGTTCATCGCATAACTCTTATCCAATTCTTTCGGCACTTTATTCTTATCAAAAAGCCGCATCGGGTAAACATCTGCCCGCGCTCCTTCGCCTATGACATTGATAAGAGCCGCGCGAAAACGCTGTTTATCTTCCAAAATATCAAAGATATTAACTCCGTCCCAGTCATGAGATATCGGTGAAAACGAAGCATCAATTAGCGGGATAGATTTAATCGGTTTGCCTCTTTCTAAAAGCGGTTCTAACCTGATTAACAAAGTGCCTTGGTTAGCTACTTCAACAAGATGAAAGACACCATCAATCATGGTAAATCCCTGTCTGATTTTATACCCGCCACTTTCGCCTCGCTGTATTAAATTTGTTCTTCCTTGTGCCGTATTTCTTGCTTGTTCCGCCTCAAAAAGTAAAGATTGGCTGGCGGTTGAAGAATCTTTTTTAAGAAGTCCCAAATTAAAATACTGGGGGTTGTCTTTCATTTCCCCTTTGGTTTTATTTACTTCACGATAACCATAACGAAGTTTGCCATTGCCTAACCTGTTGCCTCGCACGCTTTTAGCGTCAGGGTCTCGAATAAAAGTAAGCGGGTCCCAAACTTCCGCTATCGGAGTTTTTGTGTCGTAATCAAATTCGTTGAAATATCGCAATGATCGGCCACAACTCATCGCGTCAAAAATATGCTCGTAGTCAAGTTCCGCCTTTTCCATATCATCATAATCGTATTCGGCCATGACATTAAGATTTTCAGCCATATCGTCATCACCTTCTTCCCGGCCGGAAAATTCAACATCCAATCTATCTGTCCACAACACGGAAAAAATTGATTGGAAAATAGTATAAATTAGCGGGTCTCCGACTTTATCTTTGTCGCGTAACTGGTTATTGTAAAGTTTCAATCGCCTCAATCCTTCCTGTATTTTAGGACGCATAAAACTCCAAGCAGTTTGATATTCTGTTTGGACTTGGTTAAGCACATTTGCGTATTTCCGTTCATCGGAATTCAACTCGGTCTTATCAGCCACATCTTTCGCTAATTGATGCGCCTGCGCTTTGCGTATACGTTTTACTTTTTCGCTGATTTGCCGCATAAAAAAATATCCCAACTAAATTATTTTAACTAATTAAACCCAACCGCCTTTTTCGTGGAGGGTTCTGCCTTTTTTGTTCTTCGCCACACCCTTGATAGTCCCTTTATTCTCGGAAGCATAAAAAACCTGTTCACCCTTCTTTTTTCCATATTGGCGAACCATCG
>JBGOYX010000081.1:0-2816 GCA_041479865.1 Minisyncoccia bacterium | reverse complement strand
ATCTTGGTCAAAAAGAAGAAGTTGAAAAAGGCCTATCCCTTGGGGCAACAAAATACTTAGTTAAAGCTCATTATACTCCAAGCGAAATCGTCGAAGAGATTAAAAAAATAATTTAAACCGAGTGCATAACAAAAATTATGTGTTCGGGTAAATAAAAATAAATATGAACGATTATAAAAAACAACTTGAAGAATTATTATCTCTTACCGTGCGGGAACAGGCCTCTGATTTACATCTTTCGACCGGTCACTTCCCGACCTTAAGAATTTCCAGCAGGCTTACTCCTTTAGTCAAAAAGAAAAAACTTTTGCCAGAAGATTCTAAAAACTTAGCTTTTGAGTTGATGACCGAAGACCAGCGTCAAAGATTTCTTCAAGAAAAAGAAATTGATTTTTCCTATAATTTTAAAGAGAATGCTCGTTTCAGAATTAATATTTTTTTCCAAAAAGGAAATATTTCTTGTGCTCTCAGATTGATTCCAGCCCGGGTTCCGACTATTGAAGAATTAAATTTACCTCCCCTTTTGCATGGATGGACCCGACCCTCTCAAGGATTTATTTTAATTACCGGACCTTCGGGCCATGGGAAATCAACTACTTTAGCTGCTTTGATTGATGAAATTAACCATACCAGGACTGACCATATTATAACCATTGAAGACCCCATTGAATATGTTTTTGAAGATGACAGATGCATAATTGACCAGAGAGAAGTTTATCAGGACACTTTTTCTTTTGCCAAAGCTCTAAAAGCAACTTTCCGTCAAGACCCCGACGTAATTATGGTGGGCGAAATGCGAGACCCGGAAACCATGGCCATTGCCATAACAGCTGCTGAAACCGGACATTTGGTTTTCGCCACTTTACATACCAACTCAGCCAGCCAGAGTATTCATCGTGTCGTTGATTCTTTTCCTCCCGAACAGCAGGCCCAAGTCAGAGCCCAGCTATCCGGCTCTCTCTTGGGGGTGATTTCTCAGAGGCTGCTTCCTCGAACAAGAGGAGGTTTAATTCCTGCTTGCGAAATAATGATTTCTACTCCTGCCGTAGCTAATTTAATCAGAGAGAATAAAATTCACGAAATTCCTTTGGTGATTGAAACTTCGGCTGAAGTAGGAATGGTATCTTTGAATAGGCAATTGGCTAATTTAATCAGAGCAAAAGAAATTACTTTAGAAAATGCCCTTAGTTATTCTCTTGACCCGTCCGAACTTCTTAAATTAGTGAAATACTAAACATGAAGTTCAATTATGATTCCTCACCTTCGGCGAGGACTCCTGGAAATTAAATGAAATTTAATTATGATTCCCCGAAAAATTCGGGGTCCCCTGATAATTTCACATGAAGTTCAATTATCAAGCGAGAACCGGAACTGGCGAAATTCAATTTGGGACAGTAGAAGCTTCTTCAAAGGAAGCCGCTTTGGCCGTTTTACAAAAATATGACTTTTATGTCACTTTTTTAGAAGAAACAGGATTGGAACCGGTTTGGGCTAAAAAATTAAAATTTCTTGAAAGGATTTCAAAACTGGATATAGCTATTTTTTACCGACAATTAGCCATTATGTTTAAAGCAAAAGTTCCCATTATTGAAGCTCTTTATGTTTTAGCAAAACAGACTAAAAATTTAAGTTTTAGAGAAAAAATTGCCAAAGTCACCGAAGAGGTCGAGGGAGGAATGCCTCTTTCTCAAGCCCTTTCTTTTTACCCCAATCTTTTTAGTTATTTTTATACCAGTATGGTAAAATCTGGCGAAGTTTCGGGTAAACTTTCCGAATCTTTAGAATATTTGGCCGACCATATTGAAAGAGAATACGCCTTTCAGACGAAATTGAGGGGAGCGATGGTTTATCCTCTTTTTGTTTTTTTTGTTTTTACAGCGGTAGTTTCAATTATGGTAGTTTTTATTATTCCCAGGATGACTGAAGTACTTGTTGAATCCGGCCAGCAACTTCCTTTTTTAACCAAAACAATAATAGGTCTCTCTCTTTTTTTTAAAAACTGGGCTTTAGTTATAATTTTAGCGTTGGCGGGATTGGTTTTTTCACTTTTTCGTTATTCAAAGACGCCTGAGGGTAAAAATTTTTTTGATAAGTTATTGTTAAAATTACCCATCTTGGGAGATCTTTTTAAAAAAATCTATATTTCCCGCTTTGCTGAAAATCTTTCCACTTTAATTACGGCTGGACTGCCTATTTCTCAAGCTTTGGAAATTACGGGAGAAATAGTTGGAAATGATGTCTACCGCGCAATTATCATCCAAACCAGAGACGAAGTGAGAAAAGGAGAGCAGATATCTGCCGTTTTTGAAAAATATCCTCAATTTATTCCGCCCATACTCTTTCAAATGACTTTAACTGGAGAAAAAACCGGGAGCCTTGACGAGACTCTATTAGACGTCGTTAATTTTTATCAGAAAGAAACAGAACAAAAGATAAATAGTTTGATTGGCCTTTTAGAGCCGACGATGATTATTTTTTTAGGAGGTTTGGTTGGATTAATCGTTGCTTCAATTTTACTGCCTCTTTATCAAATGGGAGGAATGTAGAAAGCCAGAAACTTTTACTATTAGATAAGTTTTCCACAGTTTATATTGACAGGTATATGTTATAATAAAGAAAGTTCACCGAGCATATAAAACGTTATGTGCTCTGGTAAATTATATATTTTGTAAAGGTCGAATCAGTTAAGTTTTAATTTATAGCGAAGCAGAAATTCGATATATCAAAAATTTGTTTTGCTATAATCTTTAATAATTAATTATAAAACAAAATATGTTTGCAAAGAAAAAAAAGAAAGGATTTACTTTAATTGAATT
>JBGOYX010000080.1:0-2937 GCA_041479865.1 Minisyncoccia bacterium | reverse complement strand
GGCACAATTTTTCTCGATGAAGTAGCTGATATGAGCTTGAAAGCGCAAGCGAAGATTTTACGTATACTGCAGGAAAAGAAGTTTGAAAGAGTGGGCGGGAATAAATTAATAGATATGGATGTGCGGGTTTTAGCCGCAACAAATAAGGACTTGGAAAAGGAAATGGAGGCGGGGCGTTTCCGTAATGATCTTTATTATCGTTTGCATGTAATTCCACTGCGCGTTCCGCCACTGCGCGAAAGAAAGGAGGATATTAAGTTGTTAGCGGAGCGTTTCTTGTTGGATGCTGCCGTTAAAGAAGGTCAGGAGCCAAAAACCTTAACTGTTGATGCATTGGCGTTGTTGATGGAACATAATTGGCCCGGAAATGTGCGGGAGTTGAAAAATATTATAGAGAGATTGATTATTCTAACTCCTTCTAATGAAATAACTATCAAAGATATTCCGCTTTTAAATATCAAGACGGAGGAAGGGAAAAGTCCTTACATTGATAATATAATTACCGATTCTTTAAAAAATGCGAAAATAGATTTTGAAAGGCAATTTATTTTAAAGAAACTGGAAGAAAATGAAGGTAATATTTCGAAAACAGCGGAAGCGATCGGCTTGGAGCGTAGTAATCTACACAAGAAATTAAAAAGCCTTAAAGTAGCAGTGAAAGAATAGTGGAGGGCTTTGATTGAGCTACCTATAACTTTATTTGACCTCCGTATTTAATGTATTTTGATTCAGTTGCTTTTTCATATCGGAAATGGAAAATTTATTGAATGGAAGAAAAATAACTCCGAGAACAACTACAAGGGCTATTGACAGGAAGTGGTAAACAACTGCAAAAGAAAGCGCTTCAGCTTCAGCTAAACCAAAAAAACTTAAGCCCAGAACACAGGCGAGATGCCAATTACCAATATAACCCGGTGCTGTGGGAATAGCTATGCCCACAATGAGAATAATCATTACAACGAATGATGCCATTACCGGTAAGGTAAAGCCAAAAGCCAGAAGCAATATATAAATTGCCAGTACATCCGAAAGCCAGACTAAAGCCGAAAGAAAAAATAAATACAAAAGAAATTTAATATTAGTAATAACCTGAAAGCCATCGATAAAATGATGGATCAATTCATCTATCTTATGTGCAAATTTTCCGGGAAACTTGCCGAGAATTTTATTAATAATATTTAAGGCTTTTTCTCTGTGCCAAATTAAGCCCAGGATGAAACAAAAAATTACCACTGTCAGAGAAAAAAACAAAACACTGGATATAATCATCCAGGAAGGTAAATCAGTGTAGAAAAGTACAACCACAGCAATTGTCAGTACGGAAAAGCCATCCAGAACTCTTTCGACGAGAATAGTGCCCAAAGCTGAAGACATTTTAATCGTACTTCGTTTGGCTATGAGATAGGGCCTGGCTAGTTCGCCAATGCGTGCGGGAATTGCGGCTATCGCCAAAAAGCCTACGCAGGTAACTGAAAAAAGAGAAAATTGATCTATTTTTTCCATTGGCTGTAAAATAACGCCCCAGCGATAGGAACGCAGCCATTGTATTAAAATTACAAGGAGGATGAAGAAAATAACATAACTAAATTGAATTTTCTTCAGAGCACGGGAAACATCCTGAAGATTAATTTCTCTTACGGACAAATAAACCAAGACGATGCTGATGATGCTGATCAGGATACCTAGGATAACTTTTTTATTCATTTTATTATCAGGTCGCAGCCTATTTTGGATATTTAATTTTTGGCCAGGTATTCGGCGATTTTATCGTGCAAAAGTTGGGAGGATAGTTTATTGCCGATTAAGCCCACGCGTATGGCAACTGTAGTGAAATTCTTTGATTTATAAGTTATGTCAAATTTAACTTTTTCGTCATTGATAACTGTAGTAATTTTCCCCTGAGCGATTTCTTTTACGGGAACGACTTCAATGCCGCGCATATCAGCTATTATTTTCTCGCAGGCATTCCAGGTTTTATCAAATGACGAATAGTAATCAGTCTTAAATTCACCGCTGACGTAAAAGTAAGTTCCCGTACTGGCTCCTACTGCGGCGCCGCCAACAACAAGTGCGGCACAGCCGGAAAAAAGAAAAAGAATAACTGATAAGAAAATAAGACCAAAAATATTTCTTTTCATATTTCGTCCTCCAGTGATAATTACTGTGAAAATTTTAATCATATGTTTATTGTTATTGCAATAACAATAATACGGCAATACTAATTTTGCCTTGTGTAAAATTGCATCAATTAGGATATCTTTGGGAGTTTTTTCTCAACGCATAAAATATATGTGTTTAATCTTCGATGTCGTATCTATGTCCTGTTGAAAGGGAATATAGTGAGGATTAATTTTTTTGCCGATAACTTTCGGCTAACAAGGAAGGAACTTCCCAGCTGGTTGGTATTAGTTAACGGATTGGCTTAGTCTATCAAATTCTCTTAAAAGTTCTTCCTGCTTTTTGCTGAGATCCGTAGGTGTTTGTACAAAAATATCGATGATCTGATCACCGCGTCCAAAACCGCGAACATGAGGAATACCTTTACCTTTGAGCCGAAAAGTTTTACCGGTTTGAGTCCCTTTGGGGATTTTTATTTTTTCATTATCTTGAAGAGTAGGGACTTCAATTGTTGCCCCCAATGCAGCCTGAACGAAAGAAATGGGGACGCGGCAAATTATATCGTCGTTTGATCTGGTAAAATATTCGTGTTCTTCGACATGTAAAAAGACATATAAATCTCCACTTGGCCCGCCATGATCGCCTGATTCACCCTCACCGCGCAAACGCAGACGGGAGCCGGTTTCCACACCGGCAGGAATTTTTAGCTGAACATTTTTCTTGATATTTTCTTGGCCCATGCCCTTGCACGTATTGCATGGTTTGGATATTAATTTGCCGTGGCCGCCGCATTGAGGACAGGTGGAACTAATCGTGAAG
>JBGOYX010000079.1:0-2951 GCA_041479865.1 Minisyncoccia bacterium | reverse complement strand
GGTGTTTATTTCCACAATTTTATCATTGATTACTATGGTTGGAGAACCTTTCACGCCGTATTGCTGATTAAAGTTATCATTAACACCAAATTTTGGGTATTGGCTATTAACCCAAGTACTTTTATCGTTGTAGCCCTCGGTGATTTTGTATTGCTGATCCGTTGCTGAAGTGCAAGAATTCATTTTATTTTTATCTATGTTCGCTTCGGTTAGACATTTATCAAAATCGCCATCCTGAATAAAACAGCTTAAATAATTATAGTATTTGTCTTTTTGCTCTTTTTGAATGCAATATTGCCTTAAATTTTCATCAATTTCCTGTTTCTCATGCATTATGTAATTCACAAAATAAACGCCCATTTCGGCTTTTTCTTTCAACAAATTATAAACAGGCAAAAACATTTTCTGAGCTTGCAAGCCATAAGGACAGTATGACATCACGAAAAGTTTAACATCAGGGATATCTTTTTTAGGAACTTCACCGCTGGTATTCCCACTTGCTTGTGGAGTAGCTGTCGGCGTGGGCTCTAAATCAATCCCTGCCTGAGGAAGAGGAAAAAGAAACTTACCGTTTTTAGTCACATAAGAATCAAATTCGTCATCACCTAATTTGATTTTAATTTTATACAGTCCATTTTCTTCTGTAACGCTTACCAAAGAAACGGTTACTCCCCCGGTTAAAGTATCCTTATTCTGGTTAATATAATTTATCGCTTTATCAGCTGCTTGCTGAGATGATAACTTTCCTGGTATTCTTCCGGTACCCAACCCTAAAAAGTAAACAGCGGCTCCGCCAATTAAAAAAGCGACTATTATAATTGATATGAGTATTAATTTTCTTTTCATATTTTAATTCTAACCAAAAATTATTTTCTAATCAAATTCGACCTTTAAAGCGTTCTTTTATCTATTAATTTTAAAGATTCATCTAATTCGTATTCTATAATGCCAGCGTAAGGAATTTCCAAATTAATTATATCTTTATCGGAAATTTTTTCAACATATTTTACTATTGACCTCAAAGAATTATGGCTGGCAACTATTAAGACATTCTTCCCTTCTTTTAAGTCTTTTTCAATATATTTTTTATAAAATGGAATAGTTCTTTTCACTACATCTTTCAAACTCTCGCCGCCGGGAGGCGCTATATCATAACTCCTTCTCCAAAGATGAACTTTCTCATCTCCATATTTTTGTTTTATTTCATCCTTATTTAATCCTTGCAGATTACCATAGTATCTTTCGTTCAATTTCTCTGATACATAAACCGGGGTATCGTTTTGACTTTTATCAGTATAATTGCCCCATTCCCCCATTTTTCCGCCATCATAGTGGATAAAAAATGGATATTTTGGTGTATATTCAAAAATTCTAGCTACCGTATCTTGGTTTCTGAAGAGAGGCGAAGTATAAATTTTATCAATTTTAAATTGAGATAATTTTTCTGCAATTTCTTTAGCGTTTTCTTTTCCTTCTTGGCATAACGGTCCATCAATCCAACCAGTAAAGCGGTTTTCTAAATTCCACTGAGATTTGAGGTGTCTTAATAATATCAATTTTGGCATAAAATTATTTATTTTTTAATTCTTCTTCAATTTTTAAAAGACGATTATATTTTACCACTCTTTCTCCTCTGGTTGGAGCGCCTGCCATTATCCAACCTGTTCCCAACCCAACAGATAAGTCAGAAATAAAATCATCACAGGTTTCTCCGCCTCGATGTTTAACAAAAACCTCCCAGCCACCCTTCATCGCTAATTTAGCCGCCTCTATTGTTTCTGAAACTGTTCCGATTTGATTTGGTTTTAAAATTAAACCATTGCAGGCTTTTTTGTTTTTGGCAAGTTTAATTCTTTCTAAATTAGTTACTAAGAGATCATCTCCAATAATTGTTATTCGATTTCCGAATTTTTCAATAATTCTTTGAAATCCCTCCCAATCTTCCTCTGAAAAAGGGTCTTCAATGGCTACTATTGGATATTCGGAGAAAATTTCTGAATAAAATTCTAAAAGTTTTTCTTTGCTTAAAATTCCGCTTTCAAAATGATATTTTCCATTTTGATAAAAAGATGAGGCAGCGATATCAAGGATAATTTTCACTTTATTTTTGTAACCGGCTTTTTCAATGGCCGCCATTACTAAATCTAAAGCTTCTTTTGTTTTTTTAAGAGGCGGGGTGAATGCTCCTTCAATCCCTACATTAGTAGCTGATTTTCCATATTTTTTGATTAAAATTCCTCCTAAAACATGGAATATTTCAGTGCTAATTTTCAATCTTTCTTTAAAAGAAGTGGCAAAGTTTACAACCATAAATTCTTGAACATCTAAATCTCCTCTGCCGTGCAGCCCCCCCTCCATTGTTAAAAGACAAGGAATCGGCAGTTTTGGTTGCTTCTTTGACAATTGGGAAATCCATTTCCAAAGAGGAAAATTTTTTGCCGCAGCTCCTGCTCGTAAAGAAGCTATTGAAACCGCCAAAATAGCGTTTGCTCCGAGTTTTGACTTGTTTTTTGTTCCATCAAGTTTAATTAAAAAATCATCTATTTCTTTTTGTTCGGTTGGGTTTTTCCCAATCAATTTTGGAGCAATAATTCTATTAACGTTATTTACCGCAGTTTTTACTCCCCCATCTTTATCCCTCAACTCTACCGCTTCATATTTTCCTTTTGAAACTCCTGAAGGAACCGAAGCCCGGAAAACGCCTGAATTAGTAGTTAAGTCTATTTTAATTGTTGAATCCCTTTTGGAATTTAAAATTTCCCGGGCCTTTAGAGATTTAATTTTGTAATTTTTAATCATAAAAGTTATAATTTCTTTTTTAGTTGAAAAGCTACTGGTCTTTCAGTAGTTAAAGAGAAAAATAAAATAAGACTTAGTATAGCTAAACCTATGTCTCCCCAAATATTGTCTAAATGGAAAATTGTTATAACAATGAAATTTAAAATAATGAT
>JBGOYX010000078.1:0-3020 GCA_041479865.1 Minisyncoccia bacterium | reverse complement strand
CATGCAATGCAATCCTTGGCAACATTTTTACCAATAATGTTAGTTGCTTGGATAATTGGCGTGATTCCTTTTATCGGTGCGGTTTTTGCCGTGCTGATATGGATATTTGGATTGATTCTTTGGTTGATATTAATAGCTAAAACATACCAAGGGGAAAAGTTTAAATTACCTATAGTAGGTGATTTTTCAGAAAAACAAACTGAAAAATAGTAAAATAGTAAAAATTTAATATTTTAAAAAAGTGGCGGCGCAAAACGCCGCCACTTTTTAGTAATAGTGCCCGGGGTGGGACTCGAACCCACACGAGATTGCTCTCATACGATTTTGAGTCGTACGCGTAAACCAATTCCGCCACCCGGGCACAATTAAAAATTATCAAAATTTACCTTTTTGTCAATTTGTAATCGCATTTTTTATCGGGGCATTTTATTTGGTCCCTGTTCGTTTTTACCAAAAATGATTTGCATTTTGGACAAATTTCGCCGGTCGGTTTATCCCAAGAAGCAAAATCACAATCTGGCCAATTTGAACAGCCATAAAAAATTTTTCTCTTTTTCGTCCTTTTTTCCATAACTTCTCCTTGAGCACATTTCGGACATTTTATTCCTAAATTATTTTTTTCTAAAGATTCAGTATGTTTGCATTTCGGAAAATTAGAGCAGGCATAAAATTGGCCGTATCTGCCAAGCCGGATTAAAAGCGGAGCTCCGCATTTTGGACAAATTTTTTCGGTAGGTTTTTCGGTAAATTCCTTTTTTGAAACCTCTTGATATTTCTTTTGCAAATGCTCATCAAAGGGAATATAAAATTCTTTTATTACTTCAATATATTTTTTTCTGCCCTCGGCAACCTCATCCAAATCTTCTTCCATTTGAGCGGTAAAACCGATATCAACGACTTCTGGGAAATGATTTACCAAGATATCATTTACCACGATTCCAATTTCAGTTGGTTGAAACCTTTTTTGTTCATCTTTTTCAATATAATTTCTTTCTTGAACAGTAGAAAGAATGGGCGCATAGGTTGAGGGCCGGCCGATCCCGTTTTCCTCCAAAGTTTTAATTAAGGTAGCCTCGTTGTAACGGGGTGGAGGTTGAGTAAAATGCTGGGAGGGAATAATTTTTATTAATTCTAAAATTTCGTCTTTTTCCAATAAAGGCAGTTCTGTTTCTTCAAGCCCAATCGGGTAAACCTTTAAAAATCCGTCAAATTTTAAAACCTGTCCCGTTGCTCGAAAAATATAATCTTTTGCCGAAATATCGACAGCGGTTGAATCAAAAACAGCTTGACTCATTTGGCAGGCAATAAATCTCCGCCAAATTAAATCATAAAGCCGAAACTGATTTTCGTCCAACTTTTCATTGTCCGTCGAAGCTTTCTTGTCCGTCATAGCTTTAGCGGAGGCGGGAGCAAAGACGGAAGGTTCTTTGTCCGGATAGGCGGGTCTTATCGCTTCATGCGCCTCTTGGACTTTTCCTTTAGCTTTATATTTTCTTAAAAACCCCGCCCAATAATTTTCGCCATATTGACTGATAATAAATTTTTTAGCAGCAAACAAAGACAATTCACTTAAATTCAAAGAATCCGTCCGGTGATAGGTAATAAAACCCTTTTCGTAAAGATTTTGGGCTATTCTCATTGTTAGCTTTGCCGGAAAACGAAATTTTTGCCAAGCTGTCTGCTGCAAAGTGCTGGTAGTGAAAGGTGGCAGGGGATTTCTTTTAGTTTCTTTCTTTTCAATATTATCTACTTTGTATTCGGCGCCTTTTAAATTTTTGACAATTTTTTCCGTTTCTTTTTCCGTCTTAATTCCCAATTTCGGAATTATTTTACCGTCTTCTTTGATTAATAAAGCGGTAAACTCTTTTTCTTGTTTTTTGAATAGAGCTTCAATCGTCCAATATTCCTGAGGGTTAAATTTTTCTATTTCTCTTTCCCGTTCTACTACCAATCTTACGGCCACCGATTGAACTCTGCCTGCCGATAAACCCCGAGCTACTTTTTTCCACAAAAAAGGCGATAATCTATAACCGACGATTCTGTCTAGAATTCTTCTGGATTGCTGGGCGTCAACCAAATTTTCGTCAATTTTTCTTGGATTTTTTAATGCTTCCTCAATCGCTGATTTTGTAATTTCATGAAAAACAATTCTTTGATAAGGATTTTCTCCGTCTAATTTTAAAACTTGAGATAAATGCCAAGCGATGGCTTCTCCTTCTCTGTCTTCATCGGTTGCCAATATTATCAGTTGCGCTTTTTTTGATTCTTCGTTTAAAAGCCGAATAGTTTTTCTTGCCTTAATGGGAGTGACATATTTCGGTTCAAAATTATTTTCCACATCAATTCCAAATTCGCCCTTTGGCAAATCTCTTATATGTCCATAAGAAGATAATATTTTATAGTCAGGGCTTAAAAATTTTTGAATTGTATTTGCTTTAGTTGGACTTTCAACGATGACTAATTGCATAAACGTTTCCTCCTAAGTTTCTTACTTTACCTTTTATTTCTAAAATAGCAAGAGTGCTGGCGGCAGCAGCCGCAGTTAATTTGGTTTTTTCAATAATTTTATCAATATATAAAGATTCTTCTTTTAAGGCATTCAAAATTAAATTTTCTTCTTCAGTTTCTCCTTCTATTCGGTCTGATTGTTTTTTTATTTCAGGCAGATCTAATTCTGACAAGATATCGTTGGCATTTTCAACCAACTTTGCCCCTTCTTTAATTAATTTGTGAGGACCTTTTGAATTGGAAGAATGGATGGGTCCCGGAACGGCAAAAACTTTTCTTCCGTATTTTTTCGCCCAATCAGCCGTAATTAAAGCCCCTGATTTTTCTTTAGCTTCTATTACTAAAACTCCCAAAGAAAGCCCGGCAACTATTCTATTTCTCTGAGGAAAAGTAAATTGAGTTCCTCGAGTCCCTGCCGGATATTCAGAAATCAAACATCCGCCTTTTTCAATAATTTTTCTTGCCAATTTTATATTTTCTTTTGGATAAATACTTTTTTCGTCTAAACCAGT
>JBGOYX010000077.1:0-3073 GCA_041479865.1 Minisyncoccia bacterium | reverse complement strand
GGTGTGTATAACTCCAATTTTTAACAGAATTTGACTCCGTTTGACGGAGTTTTTTATTGAGTTAAAATGAAATAACATTCTTCTTTATAAGAGATTTTTTTATCCCGCACCTTTAAGGAATATCGCCAATTTGTTATGAGATATAAAAAGGGTGCGTTTTTTATCGCCATGGCTCAAAACAAAATTACTAAAATTAAAAAAAGAGACGGAACTATTGTTGACTTTGACCAAGAAAAAATTACCAGCGCTATTTTTAAAGCTATAACAGCTACCGGCCAGGGCGATGGGAAAAAATCAAAAAGAATCTCTGAAAAAATTGTTAAAATTTTAAATCGCCGTTTTGGTCGCACACAAGAAGAAATTCCTGATGTTGAACAGATTCAAGATCTCGTAGAAGAAGTTTTAATTTTAGAAGGCTTAGTCGAAACTGCGAAAGCTTATATTCTTTACAGAGAGCAAAGAAGAAGAATTAGAGAGGCGGTAAAATTTTCCGAGGAGGCGGTTGATAAAATTGATCGATACTTGGAGAAATTAGACTGGGAGGTTCAAGAAAATGCCAACATGGCTTTTTCTTTGCAGGGACTAAATCATTACGGAGTTTCTTATATTGTTAAAAAATATTGGCTTAACAAAATTTATCCGAAAGAAATCAGAGACGCAAATGAATCCGGAGATTTTCATATCCATAATTTAGATACTCTCGGTCCTTATTGTGCCGGTTGGGACCTTTACGATTTATTGCTTAAAGGTTTTGGAGGAGTTCAGGGAAAAGTTGAGTCCAAACCCGCAAAACATTTTCGGGTAGCTTTAGGCCAAATGGTAAATTTCTTATATACTCTTCAGGGCGAAACGGCTGGCGCAGTTGCTTTTTCCAATTTTGACACTTTGCTTGCACCTTTTGTCCGTTATGACAACTTAAACTATCAACAAGTAAAACAATCTTTACAGGAATTCTTATACAATATGGCTGTTCCCACCCGGGTCGGTTTCCAGTGTCCTTTTACTAATATTACTTTGGACCTTAAACCTTCGCCGGTCTTCGCCCGGCAGCCCGTGATTATTGGAGGATTGCCTCAGAAAGAAACTTATCAGGAATTTGAAGAGGAAATGAAAATCTTTAATAAGGCTCTTTATGAAACGATGGTAGGAGGCGATAAATCAGGAAGGCCCTTTCATTTTCCGATTCCCACCATTAATATCACTAAAGATTTTCCCTGGGATGACCCGGCTTTTGACCCTATTTTCGAAGCCTCGGCAAAATACGGAACAAATTATTTC
Source organism: Minisyncoccia bacterium (assembly GCA_041479865.1). Taxonomy (GTDB): domain Bacteria; phylum Patescibacteriota; class Minisyncoccia; order Minisyncoccales; family JBGOYX01; genus JBGOYX01. Next base: position 1,795 of record JBGOYX010000077.1, on the reverse strand, counting down.
GCCAATTACATTAATTCCGAAATGAAACCAGAGGATGTAAGGAGTATGTGTTGCAGACTTCGTTTGAATTTGACAGAACTCTACAATCGAGGTGGCGGAGGGTTATTTGGAGCAGGAAGTTTAACTGGCAGTATTGGCGTTGTAACAATTAATCTTCCCCGGATTGGTTATTTGTCAAAAACCAAAAAAGAATTTTTTGAAAGATTAGGTAAAATGATGGATTTGGCAAAAGAGAGTTTGGAGATTAAAAGAAAAACCATTGAGAACTTTATTGAAAAAAGTTTATACCCTTATTCAAAATTTTATTTGTCCGGAATTAAAAAAGCAAGAAATGCTTATTACGCCAATCACTTCGCAACCATTGGTTTGGTAGGATTAAACGAAGCCCTTTTGAATTTTATTGGCGAAACTATCGCTTCGCGGCGGGGGAAAAGATTTGCCATCGAAGCTTTAGATTTTATGAGAGAAAGATTAATTAAATACCAAAAAGAGACTGGCAATATTTATAACTTAGAAGCTACTCCGGCAGAATCTACTGCCTATAGATTAGCCCAAAAAGATAAAGAACAATATCCAGACATTATTACGGCCGGAACAAAAAAAGTACCTTATTATACAAATTCAAGTCAATTGCCGGTTAACTATACCGATGATGCCTTCGATGCTTTGAAGCTTCAAGATGAAATTCAGTGTAAATATACTGGCGGTACAGTTTTACATCTCTTTTTAGGAGAAAGAATTTCTAACATCCAGACCGTTAAAAATTTAATTAAAAAAGTTTTTGAAAATTTTCATTTGCCTTACGTTACTTTAACCCCGACTTTTTCAATTTGTCCTAGCCACGGATATCTGGAAGGAGAACACTTCCTTTGTCCGAGATGCACAATCAAACAGCCTTGCGAAGTTTACTCAAGAGTAGTGGGGTATTACAGGCCGGTGATTCAATGGAACGAAGGGAAACAAGAGGAATTTAAAGAGAGAAAAGAATTCAAGGTTAGAAAATTAGAATTAATCAAGGCTTAAATGCAAATAGCTGGCATCCAAAAATTAACTCTTATTGATTATCCGGGTCGCTTGGCGGCCACTGTTTTTCTTACTGGCTGTAACTTTCGTTGCCCTTTTTGTTACAGTTCTGAATTAGTTTTACCGGAAAAGATAAAAAATCAACCAAAAATTTCAGAAATTGAGTTTTTTAATTTTTTAAAGGAAAGAAAAGAATTGATTGACGGCGTAGTTTTGTGCGGCGGAGAACCGACAACTACTAAGGGTTTGGTGCCGCTCATTAAAAAAATAAAGAAAATGGGATTTTTCGTAAAACTAGATACTAACGGTTCAGACCCAAAATTATTAAAAAATTTAATTGACCAAAAATCAGTTGATTATGTTGCAATGGACATAAAAGGACCTAAAGAAAGATATAATGATTTTTCCGGGGCAAAAGTTGATGTTAAAAAAATCCAAAAAAGCATTGATATTTTAAAAGAGGGGAAGGTTGATTACGAATTTAGAAGCACTATAGTTCCTACATTACATAAAAAAGAAGATGTAATTGAAATGGCAAAGTGGATTAGGGGAGCTAAAAAATATTTTCTACAAAATTTCCGGCCGGAAAAAACTATTGATCCAAAGTTTGAAAAAATAAAACCCTATCCCCAAGAATATCTATTGGAAATTCAAAAAGTTATCGTTCCATTTTTTGAAATTTGCCAGGTAAGGTAATTTTTAAAGAGGTTCGAATCCTACCTCCGGAGCCGATTTCGGCCGCTTTCTAAAGAAGGAGGTTTTTTAGTAGAAT
>JBGOYX010000076.1:0-3155 GCA_041479865.1 Minisyncoccia bacterium | reverse complement strand
CACGAAATAATTCTTCGATTTGAGGCATTTCAGAACGCTTTGTCCGCGGCGTAAACCTGCCGTTGCTGGATTCTCGAATTCGATGAGCTTCATCTGCAACAAGAACATCAATTTCATTGTCCTGAGCTTCTGAATAACTGTTAAAATATTTGAACTGAGCAGCACCGCGCCTGCCGATAATTTTGCGTAACGTTTCTGTAAATGCTTTTGAACCTGTAGCATAATGTGTATTAAAACCCTTCAGCGAAAGATCGGCTAAAAGATTAATAGCAATTACCGACTTCCCCGTACCAGGTCCACCCTTCACTACAATTATGGTCTTCTGCTTATCATGAAAGCCTTCTTTTGCCGATGAAAAAACCTTATCGTAAACAATAAGCTGTTCGTCTAATAAAACATACTCTGATTTATTTTTTACGATATTGCCGACATGTTCCATCAACTTCTTACTTGGTCGATATTTACTCTCTTCAATTCGTTTCAAAACATCCGTTCCACAACCAGATTCAAGTTGCTCGTGAAGATAATCTTTTAATTTATTGACATCGTCGGCTGTAAAAATTGGCGCTTTTAAAATGGCTTCCGCAAACTTAGGTAAAAATATAACATCGTCTTTGTAATAATTATAGTTATGCAAATAAGTGCAAGCTTCTAGCCCGACGGGGTTGTCTTCGCTATTAAAGGCCGTGTGAGTATCGGCTAAGTACATTTGATATTGCCCAACTTGAACTGAAGGATGTAGGACTTCTCGATTAGCTCCACCAACCCATGTCAACAATTCATTATTACCAGGTGCATCACCGCACTTGTCCCATTGTTTAAGTTCAATAATCACAGCATTGTCTTTGCCATCTTTCTTTTTCCCACAGATTAAACAATCCAGGCGCTTTGACGTTAATGGCAACTGGTATTCAAGAATCACGCCGTGGTCAAGTAAATTAGCGTATTGAAATACTTGAGATATAGCCCGTAATGAATTTTTCCAAGAATTAATTTCCCCAGGTGAAGGATTAAAACGAAAATAATTAAAAAAGGCTAACTTTAACTTTTCCGCAATTTGATTATGTATAGAATCCTGAATAAATTGCTCTGACGTGCCAGAATAAAGACGCATAATTATAATTAAAGTTTATTATATTTAGTGGCGTTGCCTTTCGATTTTTCAACGGGATATCTTTCTTCATTTTTTTTAATTTTTTTATCCAAAGCATCAAGGACGTCTATTTTCAAATCGTGACTCATCAACAAAACCCAATAAAGGACATCGGCTATTTCTTCGCCGATTTCGTCCTTATGGTCTTTTACGTACTGTTCGATTTCCTCTTTTGATTTCCATTGGAAGTGTTCTACCACCTCGCCGGCCTCCAAAACCAAAGATAAAGCAATGTCTTTTGGATTATGAAATTGTTTCCAATCTCGTGCATCTCGGAAAGCAATTATTCTTTTTGTTAATTCTTCAATATTGACCATATTTTTTCTTTTCTTCTTCCTTCACTTTACCCCTATTTTCGCCCTTCGACAAGCTCAAAACAATTAAAAAACCGCCACTGTTGACGGCCTTTTATGTCCGTATTTTACATTTTTATTTATTAGAAAGGGCTCGTTTTATCATAAAAATAATGTTCTTACTGGCATTAACATACCCAATTTTGATATTCCTGTGGCGATTCTGCCAGACGCGGAATATCTCGTCGGCGAAGGCCTGACCCACTGTGTCCACCTTTCTGAAATCCAAAACTATACATTTGAATTTTTCCAATCCGCTTAAAATTCTCCTCGCCTGAGAGCGTGAAATAAAAATAGAATTTAATTTATAAAGGAAAACCCTGGTAATCGTTTTGTTAAAGGTGAACGCTCCCTCGGAATATTTTTTGAAAACATTGCCCAGGTCTGTTTTCGATTTAACAGAAACCATAAAAGACACTTTTGTGCCCTTTATTTTCTTTATTTCTCTTACAAAAATATCATCCAAAATATTGTTGAATATCAGTTTTTTCGCTGAACTTTGAATGATTAATAAGTCTGCGACTTTTGAAGTAAAGAAAATGCCTTCCCCCGTATGTTTTCCAGGAGCAGTGGTTTGTTTACCCTTTAATAAATCCTGGATTGCTTCAAGCTCGTCCTTTAATTTCTTTTTTTTCATTATATTGTTAAAAATCCCCACCCCGAAATCTCTCACACTAAAAGTAATCTCCGCTGTATTGCGCCGTATCTGAATTTCTATTCTTTTTGACTTTGAATGCTCAATGGCATTATTCAACATTTCGCTGAAAGCATAGTCAACAATATCGGAAATTTTCCTTGGTAAATCTAAAAAAATGCCCGAATCCCGCTTTATCTCGTCTAAAGCCAAATCTTCAGAAAGATTTTTATTTCGTAGAATTTTTCTAACACCTAAAATTAACCTCTTTGCCCGAGAAATTGTCTCTTTTTTAGCTAAAACATAACGAGCTTTATTCGCCCGACCAAGAAGAATAATTTTTCCTTCATTTTTCAATAATTGAAAAAATCTGTTTATATAGGCACGGGAAAATCCCGTTTCTTTAACAATTTCTGAAACTTTGATTTCTCTCTTCTTTCTAAGCTTTTTTAAGACTAAGCTTCGGATATCCATAAAACAGTTGACAACTTTATAGTAATCTAAAAACTAAAAGTTGTCAACAAGTTGTCAACTGCCCCAATTTATTTTTCACTTTACCCCTATTTTTGCCCTTCGACAAGTTTACTTCAATCTACTCAGCACGGGCAGGATAAAATAAGAACCTCCGATTCCATCGGAGAACCTTGTTTCTTCGCTTCGCTCAGAAATAAAAAAGCCCTTTGTCGGGCTCAATTTTTGGCATATTCTGCATCTTTATTTAAACAGCTTTCTTTGCCTAAAAGTTTTGGTGGTCTCAATTGCTATTTTCTGGCCGGTTTTAGTTAAAGAAAAAAAGGTTTTGGGATCTCCTTTAATTAGTTTTCTTTGCCTTAAGGTTCTTAAAGGACGATCTAATTTTCGAGAATCCGGCCACTGGGAATATTTTGAAAAACTAAAGGTTCCGGGGAACAGGGCAAAACATTCTTTAATTAATCTTTCAAAATCACAATTTTCTCTGTTGGAAATGACAGAATATATAGAAAATAGGATTAGATCGGAAATCGGAATCTCTTTG
>JBGOYX010000075.1:0-3167 GCA_041479865.1 Minisyncoccia bacterium | reverse complement strand
GGCAATCTTTCTTCTCCTATTTAACCATCGGGGTAAATGTTTTAACTTTACGTTTAAGACAGCTGCTTGGAGATTATCTAATCTAGAATTCCAACCATAACAAATTATTTCGGTTTTGGTTTTCTGGCCGTGGTCTCTTAAAAGCCGGATTTTTTCTGCAATATTTAGATTATTAGTTACCAAGGCTCCCGCATCGCCAAATGATCCCAAAATTTTTGCCGGAAAAAAACTAAAGCAGCCAGTTAATCCGAAAGTTCCCGCTGTTTTTCCTTTAAATTTCGCTCCCAGGGCCTGTGCCGCGTCTTCAATAACAATTAGTTCGTGTTTTCTGGCAATTTTCATTATTTTTTCCATATCGCACATTCTGCCATTAAGATGAACGGGCATTATGGCTTTAGTTTTTTTGGAAATCGCCCTTTCTATTCTGTCAGCATCCATTAAATAATCTCCTCCAACATCCACTAAAACGGGAATTGCGCCAACTTGCGAGATTGCAGCAATAGAGGCAACAAAAGTATGGGAAACAGTAATTACTTCATCTCCCTTATCAATGTCTGCCGCCTTTAAAGACAAAAAGAGAGCGTCAGTACCGCTGTTTAAACCTACGGCGTATTTCGTTCCGGTAAAATCAGCTAATTTTTCTTCAAATTCTTCTACGTCTTTTCTCAAAATCAAATCTCCCCTTTCTAAAATACTTCTGATGGCTTTATCTATCTTTTTTTTGAGAATTTTATATTGAAGAGGATAATTTACGAAAGGAACTTTGTATTTCATATAGTTAAATTCTTAATTGCCAAGCAATCAAGGTTCTGACGAAGTCAGATTCTTATATAACAAGGTAAATTTATCTTGTATGTTTCCAAAATATTTTTTTTAACTTCTTTTGGATTTTTAACGATAAAATATTTAAGATTGGGCAGGTATTTTAAGACTTTTATTTCCTCATTTTCGGCAATAAGATTATGGCTAAAACCCAAAAATTTGTATTTTTCGCTGCCCTTAACTCCAATAATTTTCACGTTGGCGTTATGTAAGCAAATAGCATTTCGAACCATTTCATAAGGCCGAAAGACAACAAAATTTATCATACTGTATACGTATGGCTTAAAACCCGACAATGCCAATCCTGCGGCAATTATCATTGTACTTTGTTCAGTTACGCCAAAATTAAAAAATCTGTCAGGAAATTTTTTCTGAAATTCCTCAATATAATTAAAACCGACGTCAGGAACAATTAAAACAATCCTGTCGTCCTTTTCGGCTAATTCAATAAGGATATCAATAAACTCCCTTCTTGTGTCTTTTTGTTCAATTATTTCAGCCATTTAATTCTTTTAATGCCCGCTGATATTCTTCTTCAGATGGGGCTTTATAATGATATAAATTATTTCCTTCCATAAAATTTACCCCCTTGCCTTTAATCGTTTTAGCAATAATTACTATCGGTTTTTCTAGCTCTGGCTCGGTGAGAGATTTTTCTATTTCTTCAAAATTATGTCCGTTAATTTCCCGGACTTCCCAGCCAAACGCCTCCCATTTATCTTTTAGTGGTTCAATATCCAAAATCTCTTTAACTTTGCCCATTGCTTGCAATCCATTGAAATCCACAATAACAGTCAAATTATCTAATTTATGATGAGCTGATATCAAGGCCGATTCCCATGTAGTACCACAATCCATTTCCCCATCTGACATTAAAATAAACGCTTTTCCCTTTTCCTTTTTTAGTTTTTTTGCAAGGGCAAACCCAACTCCAAACGGCAGACCAAAACCCATTGAACCCCCAGCCGCTTCTATGCCCCTTACATAAGGCTCCGCAAGCCCGATATATTTGCTTCCATTTTTACAGTAAGTTTCCAAATCTTCTTCTGGTATAATTCCTTTTTTTGCCAAAAGAGCATAGACTGTCGCCGCGACCCAACCCTTAGAAATAACTATTCTATCCCTGTCTTCTTTCAAGTCTTTATCTATATTAGCGATGCTATAAAGAACAGTAAGTATATCTATACAAGAAAAATTTGAACCTATATGAGAGGTCTGGGCCTGATAAATCAAACGGAGAACGATCTTTCTCGTTTCATTAGCTATTTCTTTGTAATTTAAGATATTGTTCATTTTTAAATAAATATCTTTAATATTGTTTTTGCGATTATCTTTAAGTCTAACAAAAATGAACGATTTTTAACATATTCCAATTGGAGGCGGATTTTTTCCGGTCTTATTTTTTCCAGATAAGTTTTCTCCGGGTCAGAACTTCCTTTTAAAATTTCTCCTTCGTGAAAATTCCACAAAGAGGCTAAATCCGTCATTCCGGGCCTTACGGAAAGAATCGTCTTTATTTCTTCTTCTAACATCATATCAATATAAAGCCGAACTTCTGGCCTCGGACCAACCAAACTCATTTCTCCTTTAAAAACATTAATTAATTGCGGTAATTCATCAAGTTGAAATCTTTTTAGAAAATTTCCAATTTTTATTAACCTCGGATCGTCTATTGGCGTGGATGGTCCTCCCATTTCTTCAGCTCCAACCACCATCGTCCTGAATTTAAAAATCTTAAATGACTTTCCATTTTTCCCAACTCTTACGCCTCGATAAAAAACGGGTCCCGGTGAAGTTAATTTTATCAAAAAAGCAATAATTGCCAAAATCGGAGAGATTAAAACTAATCCAAAGAATGAAAATATAATATCAAATAATCGCTTCATAGTAAATCTAATATTTATCTGTTATATAAAAACGGCTGAGAAAATTAATGCCGAATCTGCTTTTTCTAAATCCTGTTCCATACTTTAAAAAACCAAGACTTTCTATAAAATCTACTGAAGGAATATTTTTTTTCCTTGTAACATACCAAAATCTACGCCCTGGTTTTTTATACGTTTCAATAATTTTACTGACAACAAAAGAAGCTATTCCCTTTCTCTGATGCTCCTCGTGGGTCCAGGAGGGACCGATTTGAATGTCTTTTTCATCCATAAACGGATATTTAAAATATTTAGGCAAAACTCCACTATAATGAATTATTTTTTCATTGTAATAAACTAAAAAAATACTGTAATCGGGGCCATTAAACAACTTAAGAAAGTGCATAATCGACCATAGAATAAAACGAAACCTAGATAATAATTTTGGCGGAAGTTTAAAAATAGAAGGCTTCCAAATTT
>JBGOYX010000074.1:0-3207 GCA_041479865.1 Minisyncoccia bacterium | reverse complement strand
TTAAAATCTTTAAAGCCCCGCACACGCTCGCTCTGCCTACCCCGGCCCCATAATCTAATCTTTTGCCATCCCTGTTTTTTATTCCTTCTATAAATTGGCTTAAACTGATTCTGTCTTTGTCTTTATGAAAGCCGAAGGTCCGCCGAGCAATATATAATAAACATTTACCTTCGGCTTCCGGGAGCTGAGGAATAATAAAATCAAGTAAAATATTCGGGATCTGCGTAGAGTTCGGTATTAATTTATTTTGCTTTTCACCCTCCATGATTATTTGGTTTCTTATTCCCGTGTCCCTCCACAAGCGAGGCACGGAGTAAAAAACTAAAATGGCGGATCTCCAATATCTTCTTCCTCCTCAATTACCGGTATCTCCTCACTGACCGAAACTTCCTTATCATCTTTTATTTTCCAAACGTCATAAGTCCTGACCGGCGTCGCTCCCACCTTTACATGTTTCATCTGGATCTTATAGAAGTCTCCTTCTTCAGAATCGCGCAGCTTCAGCAAAAGGGCAGATGAAGTGGTAAGGATGGTTTTCATTTCCCCATCCTCCTCAACTAAGAACTTCATCCCCTCGACTTCCTTGTTATTTCTGTCAGTGAACTTCTCCCTCTTTACATTCAGGATTTTGACCGTGTGCACTTTCTTATCCGAGAAATCAACCTTAGGAAAGATATCATGGTCTTTCAGAAACGATTTTATTATCTCCATAGATTTATTTCTTTAACTTTTTATTTGCCTTGACCTTTTCTGTTTGAATTAAAATCTTTATTTCTTCTGGAACGTCATAAATCTCCTTCTGCGGATCAAATGGCTTATAAGTGGCGTCGCTGATGATCATGGCTGCCAAGAATTCTTTCCAATGATTTCTCGTCTCTTCAGCATTGTATGGCTCAAGTTCGTAACCACTGGTTTGTTTATGCTTTGTTCCCAACCGGAGTATGGCAGTATAATCCATTTTTCTTGCTATATTCTCTCCGTGAGAATAAGCTGCGATCTGCGGACCTTGTTCATCCCAAATACCGGAGCCACTTTTCCAGTCAAACAAACCTGTCTTTCCTACTAAATCATTACAAGGGCAACTCTTGATGTCGCATTTTTGAGTCAACTTCAGGATAGCGTCTCCCGTCCCGGCAAATCCCTGTTCCAGGTTGAATATGGTAAACTCGTAAGCAAGCAGTATCGGTTTGTGTTTGTTCCAAAAATTCCCGAATGATAAGACGCAATTCCATTCTTCATTAGTAAGTAATTCCAACTCCCCAGTTTCTTCACTTCTCATCTTCAGTCCCCGGTCGGCCTTGCCTCTGTTCTCAAATAGATATCTGATAAGTTGATGAACCTTATCTCCCTTTTCCCCTGATCTCTTGAATTTATTTTCTATTTCTTCTTTTGAGTTATTTTTTAAGAATTCTTCAAATCGTGGGCCTTTAGTAAAGCCAGTCCTAAGAATGTAATTCACTGCCCTCAGATAGGTCTTTGTCGGCTTATGATAGTAATGCGTCCAGTCGCCGTTTTGATCAACCAATTTCAAGATATTTTTATTGGTTGTTTTATCTAATGTGTAAGTTTTCATTTTGATTTCCCATTCAGCCCCGTCCCTCATCTCCTTGCCCGCTTTATAAGTAAGCAAGGCGAGTTGACTTTGGGGCGGGAATGAACGGATATAAAGCTAATAATTTATTAATTGCTATATTGTATTTTTTAACCTTTCTTTTTCTTCTTTTTCTTTTTCCTCTTGGCGTCCTTCTTCTACTAAAACATCTCGGTTTCTAATAAAAGCCGGGATGTCAGTTTTTTCATAATTGGGACCGCAAACTCTGATCACTTCTTTTTCTTCTTCTTTTGTCATATCTTTTTAACTTTTTGTTTTCAGCGAACCCGACCTTTGTTAAATAAAAAAGCCCGCTGATTATCAGCGAGCTAAATTGCGATTTTTATTTAATTGGGTATCAGAGGCGCTTGCCTACGAACTCCGCGAACTCCGCGAGCCGGCAAGCATACCCCCACTCGTTATCATACCAGACAACGACTTTCACCAAATTATCAACAGCCATCGTTAAAGAAGCGTCAACAATAGCTGAAAAAGAATTGCCAATATAGTCGGAAGAAACCAATTGAGCGTCTTCAACTCCTAAAATTCCTTTTAGTTTTTCGGTTTGAGATGCTTTTTTAAGGATAAAATTTAATTCTTCAGCCGTGGTCTTTTTTTCAACCTCCACAATCAAATCTAAAACTGAAACTGTGGGAGTGGGCACCCTGAAAGCAATACCGTCCAATTTACCTTTCAGTTCCGGAATTACCCTACCAATGGCTTTGGCTGCTCCCGTAGTTGTCGGAATGATATTTAAAGCTGCCGCTCTCGCTCTTCTTAAGTCTTTATGAGCTAAATCTAAAATTCTCTGGTCGTTAGTATAACTGTGAATGGTACTCATAAATCCTTTTACTATTCCGAAGTTTTCATTTAAAACATTTGCCGTCGGCGCCAAACAATTGGTAGTGCAAGACCCCATATCCATTATTTCATCTTTTTTAGGGTCAAATTTTTCTGCGTTTACTCCCAATAAATAAGAAGGGATTTTTTCCGGATCGTCATTTGGGGCGGAAATGATTACTTTTTTTGCCCCGGCTGTTAAGTGTTTTTTAGCGCCTTCATAATCAGTAAAACGACCTGTACACTCTAAAACAACATCAACTCCCAACTCCTTCCAGGGTAGTTTTGAGGGATCGGTTTCGGCAAAAATTTTTACCGCCCTACCTTCTTTTTTACCATCAATTAAAATTTCTTTTTCGGTGAATTTAACCGGTTCCTGAAAAATACCATAAATAGAGTCATATTTTAAAAGATGAGCCATTGTTTTCGGATCGGTCAAATCATTAATCGCAACCACTTCTAAATTGGGATGGCTGCTTAAAATTCTTCTAAAGACTGACCTTCCTATCCGGCCAAAACCGTTAATAGCAATTTTTATCATAGTTATTAGAACACGCGAAGCGTTCAAGGTTCTGCCGAAGGCAGGTTCTTAATCCATTAGAATTAAGGTTCTGCCGAAGGCAGGTTTTTATTTTGTAATTTTTAATAATTGACAAATTTTTTCTTTGTCAAAGCCAACCACAAGCTGGTCATCGATTTCTAAAACAGGTACCTCTATTTTTCCTGTTTTTTTAATCAGTTCTTCTTTTAATTTTTCATCCTGGGAAACGTCTATT
>JBGOYX010000073.1:0-3232 GCA_041479865.1 Minisyncoccia bacterium | reverse complement strand
GTGGGGCTTAATATTTTTTCTCTAATTCCCAGTTCTTCTGCAAGGCCTTGTAAGAATGTTGTCTTTCCCCCGCCCAAATCCCCCTCCAGTCCAAGAATGATTGCCCTTTTTTGTTTCTTGGTTTTTAATATTTCTTTGGCTAAAATTCTGCCTATTTTTTTAGTTTGAGACGTGGAGTTTGTAATATATTTAGATTTCATTTGACTTCTTTTGGAATTTAGGCTAATTTTAAAAAAGCCTCGCTTTCTTTTATCTTCTAAAAAAATAAGGAAATTTACAATATGGACAAGGGTTCAACTAAAATTACCGGCGAAATAACGGTTTCTCAAGATATTCTTTCTGAAGTCCAAAAAGAGATAAAAAACGTCTCCAACTTTAAGAAAAAAATTGAGGAAGTTTTGACCAAAAGAACAACTGAAATCTTGGAAATTATTCTAAGTGGCGCAGTTTTTTTAGATGTTTCCGATATACACATCGAACCCGAAGAGGAAAAAGCGAAAATCCGAGCAAGAATTGACGGAGTGTTGCAAGATGTTGTAATTATAAACCAAAAAACATATGAATCTCTGCTTTCCCGAATCAAGCTTCTTTCAGGGCTTAAATTAAATATCACTGACAAGCCTCAAGATGGTCGGTTTTCTGTTGTAACCGAGAAAACAACCATTGAAATCAGAGCGTCTGACTTGCCGGCCGAACATGGAGAATCGATTGTCCTTAGGGTTCTAAATCCTAAAAGCTTGATTGAGATTGATGCTTTAGGATTGAGAAAAGACCTGTTAAAAACCTTTGAAAAAGAAATAAAGAAACCTAACGGCATGATTATTGTAACGGGTCCCACGGGTTCCGGAAAAACCACAACCCTTTATGCTTTTTTAAGAAAGATCCACCGACCGGAAATCAAAATTATAACTATCGAAGACCCGATTGAATATCATTTAGAAGGAATTTCCCAAACTCAGGTGGCGACAGAAAAAGGGTATGATTTTGCCAACGGCTTAAAGGCAATCGTCCGCCAAGATCCGGACGTAATTTTGGTCGGAGAAGTAAGAGACTTTGAGACGGCTCAAACCGCTTTACAAGCGGCCTTGACCGGTCATTTAGTTTTAAGCACTTTGCATACGAATGACGCAGCCGGTACTATAGCAAGATTGCAGTCTTTGGGCGAAAAACCGGTTAATATAGCTCCAGCCATAAACATGGCTGTTGCCCAAAGATTAATCAGGAAAGTTTGCCAGAAATGTGTTAAATTTGAAAAAATTTCTTCTCAAGAGTTTGAAAAAATAAAAAAAGTTTTAAAAAACGTTCCAAAAGGGATAATAAAATACTCAGAGTCCTCAAAAATCCCAAAAGCCGTAGGATGTCAGGATTGTAACCTTGCGGGTTATCGGGAACGGGTTGGAATTTTTGAAGCTTTTTTAGTGGATGATGAAATGGAAAAATTTATTTTAACTTCGCCCTCTATCGCTACTTTGCGAGAAAAAGCGATTGAGAAAGGTATGATAACCATGTACCAAGACGGATTAATAAAGGTTTTAGAGGGATTAACCACCATCGAGGAGGTGGAAAGGGTGACGGAACCAACAGAATAGCCCCAAAGCTGGGGGCCGACTTAGGTATCAGAAACTAAGTTTAAAATTTTCCCGAGGAACGGTCCAGCATCACCCGGACCGTCCGGTAAACTAAGAAAAACTCCAGACCCCCAGCTTTGGGGCTTTTACAACATTAAATTATAACAAATTATTAAAATTATGTCAAGAGGGCAATGATAACAGCCCAGACTTCCGTTTGAACCCTCCCAATCAAATTTTTCCCACTCAAGCTCCGATAGCCGCCGAAGAAATTAAAACTAATTACCCAACAGGAATAATTATTAATGAAATTTTGCCTTCCCCCATCGGACCGGATGAAACCGACGAATGGATTGAGATTTTTAATACAAACGATTTAGATGTTGATTTGTCTTTTTGGCAAATAACTGATACTGTTGGTAAAACAAAGGTTTATACTTTTCCAAAAGAAACGAAAATTTCTCCCAAAGGTTTTTTAGTCCTCAAGAGGTCCGAAACTAAAATTACTTTAAACAATAATAGCGACGGATTAAATCTCTTACGGCCCGACGGACAAATCACCGACTCCCTTTTTTATGAAAAGACACTGAAGAATCAGTCCTATAATCGCATTGGAGACAAGTGGTTCTGGAGCGAAAATTTGACGCCAGGAACGACAAATATAATTTCTATTCTCAGTTCAACCACTAAAAATGATGAATCATCCGAAGAAAACCCCCAAGGGTTGGCAGATGTCGGGAAAAACGTAAGAAACTTAAATTTTTCCTCTTTTTTAATCGCTTTCGGAGCCGCTGTTTTTTCCGGAATAATTATTTTAACAATCAAAAAATTAGTAAAAACATAAAATGTCGGGACACTCTCATGCAAAAAAAATAAAGCATCAAAAAGATGTCACTGATCAGAAAAGGGGTAAAATTTTTTCTAAAATATCCCGGATTATTTCTGTTGCGGTTCAAGAAAAAGGTCCTGATCCGAGTATCAATTACACTTTAAAAACAGCGATTGAAAAAGCTCGAGAAGTTAACATGCCTCAGGAAAATATTGACCGAGCCATAAAGAGAGGCACCGGTGAAACCAAGGATGCAGCTTTAGAAGGGTTTTCCCTTGAAGCTTATGGTCCTGGCGGAATTGCCGTTATTATTGAAGGAATTACTGACAATAAAAACCGGACTCTTCTTGAAATTAAACAGATTTTAAATCAAAGCGGCGGGAAATTGGTGGATGCGGGTTCGGTTAAATGGCTTTTTAAGAGAAAGGGCCGTCTTACTTTAGACTTGAATTCGCAAGACGAAAGCTTTAAAAACAGAGAAAAATTAGAGATGCTGGCTATTGAATTTGGAGCCGAGGATTTTTCTTGGTATGACGGTAATTTGGATATTTATACAAAAATTGAAGATTTAGATAAAATAAAAAGAGGAATAGAAGAAAACGGAGCTAAAGTTGAATCGGCCTCATTAGACTGGGTGGCAAAAGAAGAAATACGGGCTGATGAAAAAATAAAAGAGGCCTGTCAAAAACTCTTTGAATTATTGGATGAATCAGACAGCGTCCAAGAAATATATTCTAATTTGAAAATATGAGAATATTAAGAACATTTTGATATATTTTTAATCAATACTTTAATATGATAATTTTAGGAATTGACCCCGGCACGGCCAGCACGG
>JBGOYX010000072.1:0-3249 GCA_041479865.1 Minisyncoccia bacterium | reverse complement strand
CCTTGTGGAGCGAAACATCCTGACGGTCGTCCGATAAAATACAAACATTGCCATGGAAAAAACTTGTAAAAAATATAATTCAAAGCGAAGCCCCGCACCGAACTTGTTCTGGTGCGTGGGCGGTTCTGGTAAAAAATATAAGAAATGTTACGGGAAATAAAAAAAGCCATATTTTATCAATATGGCTTTCACAGAGAAAAGTTCAGTAAGTAACTATTGCAGTGAGGTCCACGACGTAGGCTTTGCCTGGGAGATTTCCGCCCGTCCCAGCTCCGGAAGAGCTTTGCAACCATTGTACAGTCGCTTTAGGATGTTTTTTGAGGAAAGCGTTAAGATCTTCCTCTAATTTTTCTATGTCCCTGCCAATCTTTTCCTGCCGAGCATGAAATATTCTTATTGCCATTTTTAATTCTTGCCTCCTTTCTATTATTTATTATAGAATAAGAAAATAAATTTGTCAATAGTTACATAGACTAGTAAATAAATACAAACATTGCTATGGGAAAACCTTGTCAAATTTCTTCTTCGGGGTAAAATTAATTAATGTCAAAAAAGAGGGTTTATATCATAATAATTATAATTTTCGTTTTAGCGGTTCTCGCCGGGATTTTAGATTATCCCAAATATTTCAACCAGGGGGCTGATTTTTTTAATTCTAAAATAAAATTTATTAAAATACCTCATTTTCCGGAGATTTCTTTTAAATTAGGTTTGGATTTGCAGGGTGGCTCCCATTTGGTTTATGAATCCGACCTTTCTCAAATTGGAGAGAAAGACAGAAGTGAAGCAATGTCAGGATTAAGAGACGTTATTGAGAGGAGGGTTAACTTTTTCGGAATCACAGAACCAGTGGTGCAAGTTCAAAAAGAAAGATTAATAGTGGAGTTAGCCGGCATTAAAGACGTAAATGAAGCCATAAAAATGATTGGCCAAACCCCCTATCTTGAATTCAAGGAAGAATTATCCGCCGAGGAGAGGAACAGCGCTTTCCAGGCAATTTTAGGCGATCAAGCTAAGGAAATTCCAATTGAAACAGCTTGTCAGAACGCTATTTTCTTAACCAACTTTATATTGGGCTACGGCCAAGACCCTTGTTTTAAAACAACTTCTTTAACTGGAAAATATCTGACAAGGGCGGAAATCGGCTTTGAGCAACAAACACCCAAGCCCTTGGTTTTGATTGAATTTAACGATGAGGGAGCAAAAATTTTTGGCGAATTGACCGAGAAAAATATCAATAAACAGTTGGCAATTTATATTGACCAAGTGCCAATTTCTATCCCCGTTGTTAATGAAAAAATTTCCGGCGGTAAAGCTCAAATTACAGGTAGCTTTACGGTTGATGAGGCAAAGGAATTAGCCAGAAATTTAAATGCCGGTGCTCTGCCGGTTCCCATAAAACTGATTTCTCAGCAAAGTGTCGGGCCGATTTTAGGAAAAATTTCTTTGGATAAAAGTTTAAAGGCGGGAATTTTAGGGCTAATAGCGGTGATTTTATTTATGATTATATTCTATAGATTACCGGGAATAATAGCGAGTTTTGCTTTAATAATCTATGTTACTTTGATTCTTTCTCTTTTTAAATTAATTCCTGTTACGCTGACTCTGTCAGGGATTGCCGGTTTTATTCTGTCTATCGGGATGGCGGTTGATGCCAATATTTTGATATTTTCTAGGACAAGAGAAGAAATCTCGCAGGGGAAAAATTTTTCTACCGCTCTTGAAGAAGGTTTTAATAGAGCCTGGTCTTCAATCAGAGATAGTAACTTTAATTCTTTAATCGTCTGCGCTATTTTATTCGGCGTGGCGACAAGCTTTATTAAGGGTTTTGCCTTGACTCTTGGAATTGGAGTTCTTGTCAGCATGTTTTCCGCAGTTTTTATTACAAGAATTTTCTTAAGGATTTTTATTGATACCAAATTAGAAAAATTTAAATGGCTTTGGTAATAGCGAGTAGTACATTACTCGATATATCGAATCCCATTCGCTATAGCGAGTGACACATTGCTCGATATATCGAACTTCGTTCGCTATAAGTAAAAATTAAACTCAAATGACTTCCAGAATTAACTTTATAAAATATTCAAAAATTTATTATACCCTTTCCGTTATTTTAATTATAGGAAGCATACTTTCTCTTTTGTTTTTTGGTTTAAAATTCGGTATTGAATTTACCGGCGGCAGCTTGATGGAGTTGGAGTTTCAAAACGAAAGACCATCAATAGATAAAATTGAAAAAGACCTTTCTGATTTTAATTTAGGCGAGATAACCATTCAACCTGTTAGTGAAAAAGGATTACTTTTGAGGTTAAAAGTAATCGACCAGGAAGCTCACCAAAAAATCATTTCTAAAATCAATGAAATCTCTCCAATTAACGAGTTGCGTTTTGAGTCAATTGGTCCCGTAATCGGGCAGGAATTGAAACAGAAAACAATATTGGCTATAATTTTGGCCTTAATTGCGATAACCCTTTATATTGCCTTTGCTTTTAGAAGAATTTCACAGCCAATAGCTTCTTGGCGCTATGGAATTACTTCTTTGGTCGCGCTTTTTCACGACGTTTTAATTCCTCTGGGGATATTCTCGCTTTTAGGTAAATTTTATAACGTGGAAATTACCATACCGGTTGTTGCTGCTTTATTAACCATTTTGGGTTATTCCGTTCACGACACGATAATTATTTTTGACAGAATCAGGGAAAATCTCTTAAGAGGAAGATTTCAATCCTTTGTGGAAACCGTAAATTGGAGTTTAAATCAAACCCTTAGCAGGTCAATTAGCACGGTTTTAACCGTTCTAATTGTGCTTTTTGCCATTTTCTTTTTTGGAGGAACAACCTTAAAATACTTTTCACTGGCTCTGATTGTTGGTATTACTTCGGGAGCCTATTCCTCAATCTGTATCGCCGCTCCCTTGTTGGTTAGTTGGTTGGGTAAAAGAAAGGTTTAAACTCTTTTGACAAGGCTTTTAATATATGTTATTATGTTGTATAATAAGGGAATATGAAGCCAAACTATCAAAAAATTTGTTCAAATCTTTTAAAGGATTTACCAGAAAGAGTTAAGGATGTTATTGAACGGCGTTTTGGTTTGAAAAAAGAAGAAAATGAAACATTGGAGAGTATCGGTCAAAACTACGGAATAACAAGGGAAAGAGTTCGTCAAATTGAAAAGGATGGAACAGTCTTAATTAAAAAGCCGGAGGTTTTTAAAATTGTTCTTCCGGTTTTTGCTTATTTTAAAGATTAT
>JBGOYX010000071.1:0-3260 GCA_041479865.1 Minisyncoccia bacterium | reverse complement strand
CCAAGCAGCTTTTGGAACTGGCAGGTTCTCTTAAAAAAGCATTTCAGGCGATTGATAAGGTGGCGGAATGGGCAAAATCAAGAAACCTGGATTACACAATTGAAACTGTTTTTAAAAGATGGCTGGAATTAGACAGGTTAAAGCCGAAAGAAGTCGTTAAAAAGCCTTATTTCCATGAAAATCCGATGATTTGGTCGGAAACCAGAAAGAAATGGTATGTTATATCCCCTGAAGGCGATTGGCTTGAATTTGCTGGGAAAGAAAACGAAATTGAGTGGCGAATTGTAAAATAAAATGCTAAAAATAAACTCAAAAATTATTTTTATTGGCACCCCGGATTTCGGGGCGATTATTTTAGAAAAGATTTGTGAAAGTAAATATAAGCCGATTTTGGTTATAACATCCCCCGATAAACCGGTTGGCAGAAAACAAATTATCACTCCTCCACCAGTAAAAGTTATGGCTGAAAAATATAAAATTCCCGTATCACAACCCGAAAGAATTATGAATTATGAATTAGGAATTAGGAATCTGAAGCCAGATTTAATTATAGTTGCGGCTTACAATCAAATTATTCCAAAAGAGATTTTAGAAATTCCAAAATATGGTTGTTTGAACATTCATCCCTCTTTACTGCCAAAATGGCGAGGCCCCTCTCCAATCCAATACGCAATTTTAAGCGGCGACGAAAAAACCGGCGTTACTATAATTTTAATGGACGAAAAAACAGACCATGGCCTGATTCTCGTCCAAAAGTCAGTTAAAATTGAAGAAAAGGAAACGGCAAAAAACCTTCATGATAAATTAGCAAATCTCGGTGCTGATTTAATTTTAGAAATTATTTTGAAATGGCAGCAAGGTTCAATCAAACCCAAAACTCAAAATGACACAGAAGTAACTTTTTCTAAAATTCTGGTTAAAGACGACGGCAGAATTAATTGGGGAAAATCGGCTGAAGAAATTGAAAGAGAAATCAGGGCTTTTGATGTTTGGCCGGGAAGTTTTACTTTTTGGGAAAAAAATAGTCAATCGTTAAGAATTAAAATTTTAAAAGCCAGAGTTTTTAATAAAACAAAGCATTCTTTAACTTATCCGATTGGTAAAACCGTGGTCGTTCCCCAAAATGAAATTGGAGTGCAATGCGGAAAAGATTTTTTGGTGCTTGAAAAACTACAATTGGAAGGTAAAAAAGAAATATCTTCGGAGGATTTTATCAGGGGTTTTTCTGATTTTATTGGGACAATACTTAAATAATTTAAATTTCCAATTTTTAATTTTTAAATATGTTATCTCATACGGATTTAAAAAGGGGTGTTCAAATTATCTTAGATAAGGAACCCTATGAAATTTTAGAGGCCGCTCCTTTGAAAATGGCTCAGCGCCGACCAGTAATTCAAAGTAAGATAAAAAACCTTATTACGGGAAATGTTTTTGAAAGAAATTTTCAGCAAGGTGATACTTTTGAGGAAGCGGATTTAAAAAAATTTGAAGTAAAATTTCTCTATACTCATAAGGGTAAATTTTATTTTTCCGAAAAAGATAATCCAAGCAAACGCTTTGAATTAACCAAAGAGCAAGTCGGATTTGGTACTGAATTTTTAAAACCAAATCAAATTTTAACCGGTATTTTATTCCAGGAAAAAGTCATTAATGTTGTTTTGCCGATTAAAATCCAATTAAAAGTTACTGAAGCGCCACCGGGGATTAAGGGCGACCGAGCTCAAGGCGGAACAAAAACTGTCATCTTGGAAACCGGAGCCAAAATAAATACTCCTTTATTTATTGATTCTGGCGACATTGTTGAAGTAAATACCGAAACTGGCGAATACGTAAGAAGGGTGGAATAAATTATATAAAATAATTATGCGGGCCATCAGTCACTAATGACCCGCTTTTTTGTGGTCGATTACTACGTCTGAAAAATATATTAGAAGCTATTTACTCTTCTTAAGGATGATAATGCTTAAAATAAAGGCGATGGTGAAAAATATCGCTCCGCCAAAACACGGCGTAAAGAAAGGATTAGCTACACTAGCCGCACAACCTAAAGTGCAAGTACGGGTATTTAACCAGTCAATAAGCTCTTTGGCAAAATTAACCCAGGCAAATAATGTGCCGCAAAGCAGAACTATGAATTGTGTTAAAATAACCTTTTTCATACAATTTTATTCGGTGGTAGCGCCGTCAAATTCAGCTTCATTTGCTTCGGCTTCTTCTTTTGTTTCCCTCACTATGCCGTCTTTATGGTGGGCAGGAGAATATATTGTATAAAGTTTTAATTCTTCCGTATCGGAAATATTGATTACATTGTGTTGTGCGCCTGCCGGAACGACTACAGCTGTTCCGTCTTTTAATTCGTACTCATTGCCGTCAATAATACATTTTCCCTGCCCTTTTTCAAAACGGAAAAATTGGTCATTTTCAGAATGGACTTCCATGCCGATTTCTTCATTGGGCTTTAAGCTCATAAGAACCAATTGGCTGTGCTTTGAAGTATATAAAACTTTGCGGAAGTTTTTATTTTCTAATGTTTCTTTTTCAATGTTAGTTATATAACCTTTCATAATTTTGAAATTTTATTATTTTAATCTTTTTTATTTTCGACCTTGCTATCTTATTTTACCAAAAAACCGCCTGATTGACGATTCTAATGCGATTCGGTCTTTTAAACCGCACTCCAACCTACTGTATCTCTTTTTGTTTTAATTTTTCTTCTAATTCTTTAATTTTCTTTTTTAATTCAACCATCTGGAGTTCCCGTCCCACTGCGATTCTGTTGAATTTTTCCAGCTCTTCATTCCTTTTTTTTAATTCTTCTTCTATTTTTTTTCGTTCGGTGATGTCGCGAATAATCGCCACCACTCCGACGACTTTACCTTCTTTTCTTAATGGATTGCCCGAGATCTCTCCAAATATTTTTGTTCCATCCTTAATTGTTGCCTCCACCTCATAAGGAAGTATTTCTTGGCCGGCCATTGTCTTTACGAAATTAGCAATCATTTGGAGTAAGCTTTTCGGTGTAAACATCGTCATAAGTTTCAAGCGCTTGCCGACAATTTCTTCTTCCGAATAACCCCCTAACTCAATAAGACTTTTACTTACTTGAAGAATTTTACCTGTTTTGTCTAAAATAACCAAACCATCTCTGACGCTGTTAAAAATAGCGAGCAGTTTTTCTTCCGAATTATCAGTTTTTATGTTTTTCTCAATTTTTTTATCCTTCATATTATTTCTCATTCTACCAAAAAACCGCCTGATTG
>JBGOYX010000070.1:0-3316 GCA_041479865.1 Minisyncoccia bacterium | reverse complement strand
TCTTTTAAATACGCTCTAAGAGCGTCCCTGTTTTTCGTTCGGATAGTGTATTGATGAAAAATATGGTTTATATTTTTGGCAAAATAGGGAGTTATTATGTCACCCACCCCTTTCAATAGTTTATTATAATGTCTGGAAATTTCATTTCTTTTTTTATTCCATTTTGTAAGATGTTTTAATTTTACTCTTAAAATTGCTGCTTGAAGAGCATCCAATCTTGAACTTGTGCCTAAAATTAAATTTAAATATTTTTCTTTGGGTGAAGAGCCATGATTTCTTAATAATCTGATTTTTCCCGCTAATTTCTCATTGTTAGTTATTACCATTCCAGCATCGCCATAAGCTCCCAAATTTTTAGCCGGGAAAAAACTGAAACAACCTAAATCCCCTATTGTTCCCGTCTTCTTACCTTCGTGTTCAGCTCCAATTGCCTGGGCGGCATCTTCAATTACGAATAGTTTGTGTCTTTTGGCAATTTTCATAATTTCTGACATATCTGCCATCTGACCGAAAAGATGAACGGGGATTATAGCTTTTGTTTTTTTGGTGATAGCTTTTCCAATTTTTAAAGGATCGATATTAAAAGTTTGAGGGTTAATATCAATAAAAACGGGTTTGGCTCCCAAACTCGCTATTACTTCTGCTGTGGCTATAAAAGTAAAGGGAGTGGTAATAACTTCATCTCCTTTTCCTATTCCCAGGGATTTTAAAGATAGAAAAAGAGCATCGGTGCCGGAATTAACTCCTATAGCATATTTTACACCGCAAAATTGAGATATTTCTTTTTCAAAATCCTCAACCTCTTTTCCTAAAATAAAATTAGAGTTGTTAAAAACCCTTTTTATTGCCGTATCTATTTCTTTTTTTATTGACTTATATTGTCTTTTTAAATCAACGAAGTCTATCATTTTATTTGGTTAACTTTCAAACCCTTTTTGGAGTATTTTCTTTTGCAAATTTTACAAACAGCTTTTCCTTTCTTAACCGCTGGGCGGGATCCCGCAAGGTGGGAAAATTCCAATTTATTCCCACATTCACATATCCAGCCAATAATCTTTGTCGGATTTCCAACCGCGATTGCATAATCCGGAATATCTTTAATAACTACCGCTCCAGCTCCAATCATCGCCCATTTTCCAATGGTTATTCCGCATAAAATTGTAGCATTAGCCCCAATGGTTGCTCCTTCTTTTACTAAGGTGGGAAGCCATTTTCCGTATTGGGGAAATTGTTTTTTAGGATATTTAGCCCGAGGATTTCTATCATTAGTAAAAACGGCTGAAGGGCCGACAAAAACATAATCCTCCAAAGTAACTAAATCCCAAATATCAATATTAGATTCAAGTTTGGCTCCATTCCCTAATTTTGCTCCAGACCCAATAAAACAGTTATGGCCAATTTTACAATTTTGGCCAATTTTCGCTCCTTTCAAAATTTGGCAATTTTGCCAAATTTTTGTTCCTTTGCCGATTTTTGCTCCTTTTTGAACCTCTGCGGTTTTATGAGACCAAAATTCATTTTTTGAAGTTTTCATAAATTTTTTCAATTAATTCAATTGATTTTAAAGCTTCTTCCGGAGTAATTCCTTTTTTATCCAAAATATCTTTGTAAACATACACATGCAAATTTTCTTTTGAAGATAAATCATAATTAACACCATTAATTTTAAAGATACGGCGCTGAGTTTCTTTTGGTTCTTCGGTACTTAATTTCCAATTGCATATATAATTTTCCCCTTCAATTACCCCGACAGCTTTTCTGTCGGTAAGTAAGCTAGCTGAAATTTTAACGGGCTGACCGAATAAATAAAGCAATAAGTCAAAATAATGAATTCCTATATTAAAAATAATTCCTCCAGTACTTTCTTTCTGTCCTTTCCAGCTTTTATAATAATCTTCGTCCCTATGAACAGAAATATCCATTTCAATTTCATAACGTTTTCCATTTTCAATCTCTGATTTTAGCTCCCTTAACAAAGGATGGTATCTTAACTGGGACACCGTAAATACATTCGGGAATTTAGCTAAAATTTTAACATCGGCTGATTTTATTGAAAGGGGTTTTTCGCATAAAACAATCTTTCCGTTTTCGGCTGAAAACTTTGCCATTTCAAAATGAAGATTATTCGGAGTCAAAATCACAATACAATCCGCTTCCGTGTTTTTCACTGTTTCTTTCCAGGCGTCGGGACCATTTGACTCATCAACAACATCTACAATTTCTCCGCCTATTTTGGCAATGGCTTGGGCATGAAGATTGTATATAAAACCCTTACCAATGACAGCGAATTTCTTAGAGCCAAAAGACATTTTTATGTTTTCTTGATTTAATTGCATTCCGAGTATCAACGACCAATTTTGCTCTTTTTGCCAATTTTTCATAATCAAAAGCGGAATGGTCAGTCAAAATTAAAACCAAATCGTATTTTTTAAGGCTTTGAAGAGAGTATTTTATTGATTTTAAAATAACTGGTTTCTTCAAAATTCTGTGTTTTACTTCAAGTTTTGGGACATAAGGGTCAAAATAATCTATTTTTGCTCCCTTTCTAACTAAATCTGCGATAATATCAAAAGCTGCTGATTCTCTGGTGTCTCCGATATCTTTTTTGTAGCTCACTCCCCAGACCAAAACTTTTGAACCGCGTACCGGCTTTCCTTTAAGATTTAACACCCAAATAACCTTAGTCATAACATAATGAGGCATTTGTTCATTAACTTCACCTGCCATTTCAATAAAACGAACCCAAAAACTATATTCTTTAGCTTTGTAACTCAGATAGAATGGGTCCAAGGGAATACAGTGCCCCCCTACCTTAGGAGAAGGATAAAAAGGAAAATATCCATATGGTTTTGTTTTTGCCGCTTCAATCACTTCCCAAATATCAATTCCCATTCTCCCACACAAGAGTGCTAACTCATTAACCATTGAAATATTTACTAATCTGAAAACGTTTTCAAGGCATTTTGTCATCTCAGCGGCTTCAGGGGAAGTTAGAGGCATAACTTGAGCTTCAATAAAACTTCTGTAAAATTGGACAACCAATTGGGTGCATTTTAAGGTCATTCCGCCCACTACCCGAGAGATATCTTTTAATTTATATATCTTGTTTCCCGGGTCAATTCTTTCCGGAGAATAAGCCAAAAAGAAGTCTTTACCGACTTTTAAATTTGTTTTTTCTAATTCGGGTAAAATTATTTCTCTGGTTGTTCCGGGATAGGTACTGCTTTCTAAAATTATCAATTGGCCTTTTTTCAAATTTTTAGCAATCTCTTTGACGGTAGAATGAATGTAAGAAACGTCGGGAAGCTTATTTTTA
>JBGOYX010000069.1:0-3337 GCA_041479865.1 Minisyncoccia bacterium | reverse complement strand
GTCTCGGGTTCAAATCCTGATGTGCCCACAGAAAATTAGTATTTTTTGCCGTGGTAGCTCAGTGGTAGAGCATTGCTCTGAAAAAGCAAGGGTCGGTAGTTCGATTCTACTCCGCGGCACACATTCGCGGGTGTCGTATAACGGTTTATTATGCAACCTTGCCAAGGTTGAGAAGAGGGTTCGACTCCCTTCACCCGCTCCGCCTTTAACCCTTAGCCCTTCATCTTATTTGTAATGGTGAGGGGCTTGACATCCCTTTTGGAATTTGGTAATATGGTAGAACCCCTAAAAAGGGGTTTTTAAATGCCTAGAAATCAAAAAACCCCCGCTTTCTTCCCGAAAGCGGAACTAAATCTCCTGATTTTTTCAGTTTTAATCGGTCTGATGGGAATCTTACTCTTTTTTAGGCTTAAGACTTCGGCTGTTGAAGCCGATTTTGAGGTTTTGCCAAGCCAAGTTTCAGAGGTTTCTCAACTTCCGATTGTCCAAAGTAACAGTCTTTCTTCTGTTTATAATCCCTTTTCTTCTGAGAAAAGCTTAATTACCCTTGAGAAAATACCGGTTGTAGTCACCGGTTATTCTTCTACTCCTGAAGAAACAGATAATGACCCTCACACAACAGCAGCCGGCAGCCAGGTAAGAGACGGAATAGTGGCAAATAATATTTTACCTTTCGGAACAAAGATTAGATTGCCTGAGATTTATGGCGGCAAAGTCTTCGTGGTTGAAGATAGAATGAACTCAAAAAAGGGAGATTATCAGATTGACATCTGGTTTTCTTCTAGCGAAGAAGCTAAGAATTTCGGAGCCAAAACAACCTACATTGAAATTTTAGGAAATTAAATTTAAATACAAAAATCCCCCCGCCATTGGCGGGGGGATTTTTTTGTGCCCGAGGTGGGACTCGAACCCACAAGAGCTTGCGCTCACAAGATTTTAAGTCTTGCGTGTATACCATTCCACCACCCGGGCAAAACTTTTTGAGGCGTCGGTGGGAATTGCACCCACGTATAGCGCTTTTGCAGAGCGCTGCCTTGCTACTTGGCTACGACGCCAAAATTTTTATACGGGGCAGATTGCTGCCTTACTACTTGCTCGCCCCATAGTTAACCGAAGGCTATACTTCGGGGGCTACCTGGCCTTAATTCATACCATGATTTTAACTTAAAATACGGATTATTTCAAGGTTCTTGAGCAAAGCGAAAGGTTCTTATTTCCGAAGAAATCAAGGTTCTTGAGCGAAGCGAAAGGTTCTTATCTTCCCTCTTTTTTCAATTGTTCTAAAATCTCCTCAATTTTAGCAGCTTCGGCCGTTTTTTTCTCGGTTAAAATTTTTAACTTCGGTAAGGGCCTCATTCTTGCTAATTGATTAAATTTTTGCTGTAAAAAATAGATTTTTTTATTTAAATTTCGTAAAATTTCATCAAATTTCTCTTCAGGAATCACCGAGACAAAAACTCTGCTTTCCGCTAAATTGGCTGAGGTTTCAACTCTGGTCACCGTCACCAAAACGCCCGGAGGAAATTCAAATTCTCTCAAAAGAAGCTTTGATATTTCTTTTTTGATTAGAGCGTTGACTCTTAAAATACGCTTTGACACAAATTGAAAATTAATTAAATCTCTTCTCTTTTTCTTTCTTCGGTATAGATCAACAAAATATCTCCCTCTTCAACCTTAATATCGCCTTCATATAGTATTCCGCATTCTTCGCCTTTGGAAGCTTTTTCTGCGTCTTTTTTGTTTTTTTGTAAATTAATTAATCTCCCTTTGCCCATTAATTCTTCTCCCCGAAAAACCTCAATTGAAACACCTTTTTTAACCTCTCCTTCAATTACTTTTCCGCCAACAATTTGGCGATTTTTCTCGGTTAAAAAAATCATTAGAGCTTTAACCTTACCCAAATCAATTCTTTCTGCCTTTGATTCTAAAAATCTCTGGGAATATTTCCTAACTTCTTCCACTAAATCGTAAATCACCTGAAATTGAAGTATTTTTACTTTCTCTCTTTCGGCTATGATTTTGGCAACCGGATTTATAACCACCCGGAAGCCCAAAATTAAAGCTCTTCCGCTTTTTGCCATTTTGACATCTGTCTCATTTACGCTCCCGACTTCTGATTTTAGTATTCTCAAAATAATCTTTTCTTGCGGAATTTTTTTTATAACCCCCTCAATAGCCTCGGCCGACCCCAAACAGTCTGTTTTTAAAATCAAATTAATAATTTTCTGCTCCTGTGAAATTTCTAAAACTTCTGGTGCTTTTTTCTCTATCAAAATAAGGTGATTTTGGGCAGCTTCAATATCGGAAAAGATTTTGAAATTTTCTCCAACTCTTGGACAATCTTCAAGTCCCACAACCACGACCGGGTCTCCGGGAGACGTTATTTGAAGCGGTGAATTTTGGAAATTCTCCAAATTTTTTATTTTTCCAAAAACAGAATCGGTACCTATAATGTCCCCCACCCTCAAGGTTCCTTGAGTTAAAAGCAAAGTGGCTGTCGGTCCTCTTAAATTATCTAAATAAGATTCAATTACTACTCCCTCAGCCGGCATTGTTCTGTCTGTTTTAAAATCTTCCATTTCGGCTATTAATAAAATTAATTCCAAAAGTTCCTCAACCCCTTTTCCGGTTTTAGCTGAAACTTCAATTGAGGGTATTTTTCCCCCTATACTCTCAACTAAGATTTCTTCTTTGGCCAGCTCTCTTTTTGCTTTTGCCGAATCAGCTTCCGGTTTATCAATTTTATTTAAAGCCACAATAAGGGGTATCCTGGCTAATTTAATATGAGAAATTGCTTCTTTTGTCTGTTCTTTTACCCCTTCGGAAGCGTCAATAATTAAAATAGCAATGTCAGCGATCTTTGCTCCCCGAGAGCGCATTTGAGAAAAAGCTTCGTGGCCCGGCGTATCAATAAAAGTAATTTTTTTCTTTTGATGTTCAATTTGATAAGCGCCGATATGTTGGGTGATGCCGCCCGATTCTTTTTCGGTAACATGGGTTTTGCGAATGTAATCCAAAAGACTGGTCTTCCCATGATCAATGTGACCGAGAAACACCACTACTGGCGGTTTTTTTATTAGATTTTGAGTCGTTTTTTTCATGATATTTTGCTTTGTTTAAAGCTTCTTTTTCTTCTTCAGATAATAAATATTCCGACCGTCCTTCTTTTATCGGTTTACTAAAAACCCTGTTCCCCTCTCTGGTATACAAACTGGTAATAACAACGCCTGAATCGTTTCCGTCCAACAGAGATATTGAAAAGCTTTGGTCCCCGCCGACTTCTTTAAAGGGATTGAATCTTACAATGCCTAATTTCTGGAAATTTAATATGTTTTTC
>JBGOYX010000068.1:0-3347 GCA_041479865.1 Minisyncoccia bacterium | reverse complement strand
GTTTTCTATCAAAAAAGATGCATCTTATCATGTTTTTCTGAATCTGCCGGAAATTTTCTTGAAAGAAGACAACGTTCTTTTTAGATTCAATTATGGTTCAAAAATTTTTGAAAAAGTTTTTGAACCAGTAAAAGATTTAAAATTTTCTCAAGACAAAAAAAAGTTGATGTTTTTTAACGATTATGAAGTTTGGGTTTTATATTTAAAAGATATTTTAATTGAATCTCCCAAAAAAGCTGGCGACCTTCAGCTAATTTCCCGTTTTTCGGAAAAGATTAACCAAGTTTTTTGGTTAACTGACTATTATTTAATTTTTAATCTTGGAGATAAATTTAAAATTACTGAAATTGATGATAGGGATAGAATCCAAATTTGGGACCTTGGCTCATTTAAAGAACCCCCGAAGGATTCCGACAAGTCGGAACCTACGGGGCAGGCTGAAATTTTCTGGAATCAAAATAATAAAGAATTATATATTTTAAGCGAAGGAAATTTTTATAAATCAGAAGAATTAATTAAATAATTAGTAAATATCCTTGTTGTCCAATTAAAAAACAGCTTTAAAATAGCTGTTTTAATATGTCAAAAAATTATTCTGTTTTTTCTATTTTTTTCTTAAACTCTTCCCAGTTCACTTCGCCGCCATTTGCGATATTACAAACTTCTCTAAAAGCACAATACTTACATTGCCAGTCGTCTGGATAAGTCTGGATTCTTGCTGGGATTATATTTGAATCAATTTTTGTTTTAAGTTCGGAAAGGCTTTTCAAAAGCGACTGAACAAGATTGGGATTATAATTAACCAAAAACTCTTTTAACTCCAAGCTATCTTTATTTACATAAAGTAATATACCTCTTGGTATTTTGAAAAAGTGCAAATAAAGCTGGAGCTGATTAATATTGTCCTCTTTAGCTTCTTCCAAGTTCTTAAAAATCATACTATTCATACTTTTAATATCCAGAACATATAAATCTTTACCGTCTGAAATTATGGCGTCGGCTCGGCCGGATATTAATTCTTGAGGGCCGATTTTTACTTCTGAAGCCACTACATGAATTTCTCTTATACCTAACAAGGGCCTCATTATTAATTGGTGAACTTGGTCGCCGTGGTCAAACATTCTTAAAACTCTAGCTTCCATTTCAGCTCTTGGAGCGTTTTTAAATTTAAAGAAAACTGCCCTTGGACATTTTCCCGAATCAGTAATATAAAAACGGCTTTGTTCTCTATCTTTTTGTTTATCCAAATAAAATTTGTCAATAAATTCTTTTAACATATGATATATTTTAACAAAAAAGAGTATTATAAGCAATACTCTCTTTTCTTTTTTTTAATAATAATTTTATCTCTTCGCCCATTGGGGGGCTTTCCTCGCTCTTTTTAAGCCGAATTTCTTTCTTTCCCGCATTCTGGAATCACGAGTTAAGTAACCCGCTCTTTTTAATCTTTTTCTGAAATCAGGGTTAAAAAGAGTAAGAGCTCTGGAAATTCCGTGTCTTAGAGCTTCAGCTTGAGCGTGCAAACCGCCACCTTTTATAATAGCTGAAACATGAAATTTATCAGCGCATTTCATTTTTTGCAAAGGAGCTTGAATAATCTGTTGAAGTTCCAGATTTAGAAAATAAATATTATAGGGTTTGTTATTGATTAAAATTGTTTTTTCTCCCCGAGTTAAAAGCCGAACCCTGGCAACCGCCGTTTTTCTCCTTCCTACCGTTTCCCAATATTTATCTGGCTGCGTAATAGATGGTTTTATTTTAACTTCTTTTTTAGCTTTTTTGGAAGCTATTTTTTTTACCTTTTCTGTTTTTTTGACTCTGCCTCTTCGGCGAGTCGCCGATGAGGCGACTTTTTTTATCTCTTTTTTGGTTTTAGCAGTTTTAGTTTTTACCATAAATTACTCAAATTTTAATCTTCTAATCATTTTCGCTCTTAATTTATTCTTGGGCAACATTCCAAAAACGGCTTTTTTCAAAATTAGAGTCGGGTCTTTCTCAAAAATTTTCTTAAATGTTGTTTCTTTAAGGCCGCCGGGATATCCTGAATGCCTATAATATTTTTTTTGCTCGGCTTTTTTCCCCGTTACTTTAATTTTATTGACATTTTTAATAACCACAAAATCTCCCCTGTCTAAATAAGGAACAAAATTGGGTTTGTTTTTGCCGCGCAATAAAACCGCTATTTCACTGGCCAAGCGGCCGAGTACTTTACCTGCGGCGTCAATTGTATGGGTTTTTCGCTGAACTTTTTCCATAATTTAGAACGAAGTGATAAATTAGAATACGCCCTAGGCGTTCAAGGTTCTCGCGAAGCGAGATTCTTATATCAACGAAGTCGCTATTTTTTTATTTTATCAATTCAATAATCGCCATTTTTGCCCCGTCGGTTTTCCTTTGGCCGAGTTTTATTATCCTGGTATAGCCGCCTTTTCTTTCTTTATACCGCGGAGCAATTTCGCTGAATAGTTTTTTAACTGTTCCGGGAGAAAAAAACTTCGCCAATAATCTTTTGGAAGCCAAATCTCCTTTTTTGGCTTTGGTGATAAATTTTTCAGCTAATCTTGAAATTTCTTTTGCTTTGGCTTCGGTGGTTTTAATCCTGTCTTTCAAAATTATAGCAGAAATCAAGCTCTTTAACAGAGCTTTTCTTTGATCGCGCATTCTTCCGAATTTTCTTTCTTTTTTGAAATGCTTCATAGGTCACTCTTTTAACTCAGATCCGAATTTTTTCAATATTTTTTTAATTTCTTTTATTCCCTTTTCTCCCATACCTTCCAATTCCAAAAGACTCTTCTCGCTTCTTCTTATAATTCCGCCGAGTGTTTGAATACCGTTATTTTGAAGAGCATGAAACGTCCTTTTTGAAAATTTTAAGTTTTCAGTTTTTGTTTTTAAAACGTCTTCTCCTGAAACCGCTTTTATTTCCGGTTTTTTTTCTTTTACTTTAAAAGCTTCGCCAATCAATGAAAAATGTTTAGCTAATATTTCCGAGGCCTGAGAAAAAGCTGTTTCAGGGGTAGTTGTTCCGTCGGTTTCAATCTCTAAAAATAATTTGTCAAAATCCGTTCTTTCACCTACCCGCATATTCTCTACCCGAAAAGCTATTTTTTTTATTGGAGTAAAAATAGCGTCAATGGCAATTACTCCAACTTCTAATTTCTCTTTTTTCCTTCTTTCAACAGTTTCATATCCCAATCCTTTTTCAACGAGAATTTCCATTTCAAGCTCCGATTTTTTATCGGTTAAGGTGGCGATATGGGCATTTTTGTTTATTAATTCTAATTGAGCGGGCAATTCAAAATCAGACGCCTTTACTTCTTTTTCTCCTTTTACCTTAAGGTTTGCTC
>JBGOYX010000067.1:0-3365 GCA_041479865.1 Minisyncoccia bacterium | reverse complement strand
TCTAATTTCTTCGTTTTGCAGCATTTTGTCGAAACGCGCCTTTTCCACGTTCAATACTTTACCGCGCAGGGGTAAAATTGCCTGATTTTTTCTATCGCGTCCTTGTTTGGCCGAACCACCAGCGGAATCGCCTTCCACTAAATAAATTTCGCTAAGCGCCGGATCTTTTTCCTGACAATCGGCTAATTTGCCCGGCAAGGAGCCTACTTCCAGCGCGCTTTTTCGCCTGGTCAATTCACGGGCGCGGCGTGCCGCTTCCCGCGCTCTTGAGGCATCCAGACATTTATTGAGGATTTGCTTGGCAATCGATGGGTTTTCTTCCAGATAACTGCCTATTTTTTCGTAAACGATGCCTTCCACCAATCCCCTTACTTCACTGTTACCCAGCTTGGTTTTCGTTTGGCCCTCAAATTGCGGATTTTGTACCTTGACACTGATAACGCAAGCTAATCCTTCCCTTAAATCTTCCCCGCGCAGAGATTCTTTGCCGTCCTTAATTAATTTATTGCTTGTGGCATAATTGTTAAAAACACGGGTGAGTGCTGATCTAAAACCGATTAAATGTGTCCCGCCTTCAGTTGTGTTGATACTATTGGCAAACGCGAATATGTTTTCCAGATAAGTTTCGTTATATTGCAGCGCGACTTCTACGGAACAATCTTCTTTCTCGCCGGCAACGTATATCGGATGTTTATGTAAAACCTTCTTATTGCGATTAATGTATTCGACAAACGACACGATGCCGCCTTTATAAATGAATTCATTTTTTTTATCCGTGCGTTCATCAGTGATAACTATTTTTACGCCCGAATTTAAAAAAGCCAGCTCCCGCAAACGATTGGAAATAACATCAAAACTAAATTCGGTATCTTCAAAAATAGAATCATCGGGTAAAAAAGTGACTTTCGTGCCGTGGCTTTTTGTCTTTCCCACCATTTCCAGCGGGGCATCCGGCACTCCCCGCGTGTAAGATTGACTGTAAACATTGCCATCCCGCCGTACTTCCAGCTCACACTTTTGAGAAAGGGCATTAACAACCGAAACACCAACACCATGTAGCCCTCCGGAGATTTTATAAGAATCATGGGAAAATTTACCACCGGCATGCAGTTTTGTCATAACAACTTCAGCCGCCGATACTTTTTCTGTCTTATGAATACCTACGGGTATGCCACGGCCGTTATCATCAACAACAATGCTATTATCAACTCTTATTTTCACTGTGATTGTATCACAGTAACCACCAGCTGCTTCATCAATGCTGTTATCTACAACTTCATAGACCAGATGGTGCAAGCCTTCTTTGCCTGTGGAACCTATATACATGGCCGGCCTTTTGCGTACGGCTTCCAGACCTTCCAACACCTTAATACTATCCGCATCATACTTATGTGTCATAACTGCTTTTTAAACTCCTCGCTTGAAACTGAATTTTTAATTATGCCGCAATGTTATATTTTCAATGGCATAACTATACATAAATAATTATCATCTTCGGTCTGTTTAATCACTGATGGTTTTAATCCCACCCCAACTTCAAACAAAATATTATCTTTACTAATCACCGAAATAGCGTCAATTAAATAGTTCACATTAAACCCACTTTCAACATCTTCACCGCTATAAGGTATATCTATTTCTTCCGTTGCTTCACCGACATCTAAATTAGTCGAATTAAGTGTAAGCTTACCTTCTGAAAAAGAGAGAATCACTCCGCCATAGCGTTCCGAAGATACAACGCTCATTCTCCTTAAGGCATGCAAGAAAGATTCTTTTTCCAACACAACACTAATTCCTTTTTCCGTTGGAATAACCTTTTTATAATCAGGATAATCCGCATCAACTAAACTAACCTTTAAAAGAGTGTTTTCCGTTTTCACGATAAACATATTTTTATGCAAACCAATCTTAACATTTTCATTTTCATCAATAATTTTTTTTACTTCCATCAAGCCTTTGCGGGGAATGATAATTCCCTTACTTATTTCCAAAGAAGGCTCTGGGGTAAATCCCTTAGCTAAAACTAAACGATGTCCATCAGTAGCCACCATTCGTATTAAATAATTCGAACCATCCAACCCTGTTTCCAGTAAGACTCCATTTAAGTTTTTTCTCGTTTCATCTGTCGCCATAGCAAAGGCTGTCTTGCTAATTAAATCTTTAATTACCACTCCCTTAATATTATATAATTGAACATCCCGATCATCTGTAATGTTGGGAAAATCTTCTGCCGGTAAACCTGGTATCTTATAAAACGCCCTTTGACATGATATTTTCACAGTATTATTTTTACTTTGCGTAAAAGAAATAATTTCACCCTGAATTTCCCTAACCATCTCATATAGTTTTTTAGCTGAAATAGTTATTTCACCTTTTTCTGCCACGTCCGCATCATAATCGGAAATCAAACTTATTTCCCTGTCTGTGGCAATTATTTTAATCTTATTAGATTCTGCTTTCAAAAGAACATTGTTCAAAATCGGCATTGTTGTTTTTTTCTCAACAATACCTAATGTTTTCTGAATGCCATCAAGAAAGGTGTTTCTACTTATTTTAAATTCCATACCTTCCTCCTCCTTTTTAATTTATTATTTCTTTCTTATATTAATAAAGTAGTACTAGTAATAGGGCTTGTGGATATGTTGGTTAAATTTATTTTTTTAATGATTATAATAATTTAAACAGCCTATTACTTGTTTATAAGTTAGCATTAGAAAAATCATCACTTGTGGATTAAAACATCTTCAATTTCCTGAATCAAATTTTTTACTTTAGAATCAACTTTAATATTATTTAATATCTTATTGTTGGCATAAATTACCGTGGAATGGTCTCTGCCCCCTATTTTTTGACCGATATCCGGAAAAGAACAATTAGTTAATTTTCTTGCTAAATACATGGCTATTTGCCGTGCAAAGACAAGATTTTTGTTTTTGTTGTGAGCTTTTATATCGGAAATCTTTATATTTAATATTCCAGCAACTGTTTTAATTATTTCTTCAATACTTACCTCTCCTTTTTCATTGCGCTTAACTAAATTTCTTAATACTTCCTTTACAAGGTCCAAATTAATTTCTCTACCCGTGAGAGATGAATAAGCGCTTATTCTGACTAAAAATCCTTCAAGTTCGCGAATGTTGGACTCTACATTAGAAGCGATATAATGGGCAACGTTGTTGGGTAGATCAATTTTATTCTCTTGCATCTTTTTTTCAATAATTGCTATTTTTGTTTCTATTTCCGGCGGTTGGATATCTGCAATCAGTCCCCATTCGAAGCGGGACCGAAGTCGGCCCTCTAAGTTGGGTATATCTTTAGGAAACTTATCGCTGGTGACCACTATCTGCTTTCCGGAATCATGTAAT
>JBGOYX010000066.1:0-3369 GCA_041479865.1 Minisyncoccia bacterium | reverse complement strand
TATGCTTCCGGTGACTGGTCTGGAACTAAATCAACTTCAGGTTCGGAAACAACTTACAATTTAACTTACTCAAAAACTTACACCATTACCTGTACAGGTTCAGGCGGTTCTGCTTCGGATTCAGTAACGGTTAATATTTCCAGTCAAACTCCAACCGTTGATATAAAAGCCAACGGTTCGGACGGAACCATCACCATACCATATAACAGTTCGGCTAACTTAACCTGGACTTCAAGCAACGCTACTTCTTGTTATGCTTCCGGCGATTGGTCTGGAACTAAATCAACTTCAGGCTCGGAAACAACTTATAATTTAACTTACTCAAAAACTTACACCATTACCTGTACGGGTTCAGGCGGTTCAGCTTCGGATTCTGTAACGGTTAATATCTCCAGTCAAACTCCAACCGTTGATATAAAAGCCAATGGTTCTGATGGAACCATCACCATACCATATAATAGTTCAGCCAACCTAACCTGGACTTCTACCAATGCTACTTCTTGTTATGCTTCCGGTGACTGGTCTGGAACTAAATCAACTTCGGGTTCAGAAACAACCTATAATTTAACTTACTCAAAAACTTACACAATTACCTGTACGGGTTCAGGTGGTTCAGCTTCAGATTCAGTAACGGTTAATATTCAGTCTCAACAAATTTCTTATGTTAATTTAACAGCCAGTCCTTCTTCAGGATGTGCTCCATTGAATAACGTTGATTTAACCGCCAGTGTTTCAGGAACAACTTATTATCAAAATATTACTTATTATTTTGATTGTACTAACGACGGCTATTGGGACAGAACAATTACCTCAAGCTCCAGTTCTTATACAGCTTATGATGTTTGTAATTATTCTTCTTCGGGAAATTATAATGCCAGAGTCAAAGTAGAAAGCGGTGGCTTTACGACAGAAAATACAACCCCGATTTATGTCTCTTCTTGTTCTAATCAAACTTTTACTATAACTAAATTAGTTCGTAATCTTACTGATAACACGGCTTGGCTGAACGAAGTTAGCGCTGACCCCGGAGAATTCTTAGCTTATTCCGTTCAAATAACGGCAAGCAGTGGCAGCTCTATGTCAAACGTTATTTTGACAGATATTTTACCGGCTAAAATTACATACAGAGGAAACCTTAAAATAGACGGTGTTTCTTCCAGTGGTGACATTGTTTCCGGCTTGAATTTGGGAACATTATATTCCGGTCAGTCAAAAACCGTAACTTTTGAAGCTCAAGCTGCTTCGGTAAATGATTTTAATTTCGGGACCACTACTTTGACAAATACTGCTACGGTTTCCAGCGGTAGTACCACAAACAGCGATACAGCTACAGTGAGTGTGTTAAAGAGAGGAGTGGCCGGAGCTGTAACTGGAATTTCCACCGGTATAAATCCTCTTTATATTCTGCCTTTCTTTGTCTTAATTCTCAGTTTGGTCTTGTATCTGTTGGTGCATTATTTGGAAAATTCTAAAAATCCTTTGATTAGAAAAATATTGGGAGTATATTATAAGATTAGAATGTATATGTTCAGATAAGAATTGAAAATAAATCGACGCCACCCCCACACCAAATTTGGTGTGGGGGTGGTTTTATTTTGTTTTAAATCCAAAAATTTCAAGAAATTTTAATAAAATAAAGCTTGTTAATAAATTGTGGAAATTTGGTGGGAAAAATTTGTTGACATAAGGGGGTCGGTGGGATAAATTGTAAACATAGTGGTATATTGTGGAAAACAGTGGGATAACCATGTTTTTCTGGGGATAATATGTTTATAGGAGAATATACATATTCAATAGATGAAAAGAAAAGATTAGGCATTCCGGTAAAATTCCGGCAACTTTTGGGAAAGAAAGCAATAATTACTCGAGGACTAGATCAATGCCTTTTTCTTTATCCGGTTAAAGAATGGGAAGCTTTGGCAAAAAAATTGAGTCAATTGCCTTTATCCCAGGCAGCAGCTCGAGGTTTTGTGAGACTTATGCTGACGGGAGCGATGGAAGTTAATATTGATAATTTGGGACGAATTTTAATTCCCGATTATCTAAAAGAATATGGTCAGTTGCAAAAAAAAATAGTTATTGCCGGAGTTTTTAATCGTGTTGAGATTTGGTCGGATTTAAAATGGCAGGAATATAAAGAAAAAACCGAAAACGAAGTAGGGGATATAGCAGAACGCTTAAAAGAACTCGGTGTTTAAAGTATTTAAAATTGACGAAGTTAATTTATAGCGAAGCGTTAAATGTCTATTCACATCCCTGTTCTAAAAAATGAAGTTCTTAAATATTTAGACCCCAAATCGAATGAAAATTTTATTGACTGCACAATAGGGGAAGGCGGTCACGCTTTAGCGATTTTAGAGAAAAATGGTCCCAAAGGAAAGATACTGGGAATTGACCAAGATCCGGAACAAATCAAGAATTTAGAATCAAGAATTAAGAATCAAGAATTAAGAA
Organism: Minisyncoccia bacterium; assembly: GCA_041479865.1. GTDB lineage: Bacteria > Patescibacteriota > Minisyncoccia > Minisyncoccales > JBGOYX01 > JBGOYX01. The sequence goes on along the minus strand of JBGOYX010000066.1, from coordinate 915 downwards.
AAAGAATAATTCTGACGTGTGAGAATTTTGTAAATTTAAAAGAAATCGTAAAGAAGAAAAAATTTGGAAAAGTACAAGGAATTTTAATGGATTTGGGAATATCAAGTTGGCATTTGGAGAAAAGCGGCAGGGGGTTCAGTTTCTTGAGAAATGAACCGTTAGATATAAGATTTAGTTCTGAAGTCTCTCTGACGGCGGAAAAAATATTAAATTATTATTCATTACAAGAAATTGAAAGAATTTTGGAGAGCTACGGTGAAGAAAGATTCTCTCAGAACATCGCCAAAAACATCATAAAATTCCGGAAATTAAAACCAATTAAAACAACATTTCAATTAGTTGAGATTATTAAAGAATCAATACCAAAGAGATTTCAATACCAGATAACTAATCCAGCCACCAGAACCTTTCAAGCTTTGAGAATCGCCGTTAATGATGAATTAAATAATTTACAAAAAGCTTTGTCTCAGGCATTGGACATTTTAAAACCAGAAGGAAGATTGGTCGTAATTTCTTTTCATTCTTTGGAGGATAGAATCGTTAAAAATTTTTTCAAAGAAAAACAAAAAGAAAATTCATTAAAAATTTTAACAAAAAAACCAATAATACCCTCGTTTCAAGAAATTAAAGTAAATCATCGTTCAAGGTCAGCGAAATTAAGAGCAATAAGTAAAAGTTAAAAATATGCAAAACACTCTTATTCTAAACCAGCCGATTATTCGCCAAATGTCTTTAAAATGGAGGTTTAATTTAAGGTTTTTTTGGATTTTAATTTCCGTTTTGATAGTTTTATTTTTAATTTTTTATATCTTTCAGTTAAATTTTCTTTTTTTTGAAACAAATTCAATTAAAAATTATGAGAAAAAATTATATGGAATTAATCAGGAAAATAAAAATTTGGAAATCAGTTCGGCT
>JBGOYX010000065.1:0-3370 GCA_041479865.1 Minisyncoccia bacterium | reverse complement strand
TTGAAGTCCGATTTGGGAGATTTTAATGCGGGCGATAATTCGGTCGTTTTTGACTGGAAAAGGGTTTCAAAGCTTCAGCTTTTACTTCCTCAAGAAGAGGGAAAGATTGATTTTTGGGTAAAATTAAAAAATGACCTATCGTTTACCGGCTCGCAAGACAGAAATCCGGTTATTAAAAACAAGGTTTATATTTCCCAGGTTCATGAAGAGTTTATAACTAAAATAAATTCAAAATTAGAGATTTCTCAAAAAGGATATGCTCAATTGGAAGGATTCAATAATACGGGGCCAATGCCTCCCCAAGTCGGCCAGACCACCACTTACGCAATAGTTTGGGAAGTTAATAATTATTATAACGATTTAAAAGATGTAAAAGTAAAAGCCGTTTTACCGTCGCAAGTCAAATTAACCGGCAAAATCATTCCGGAAGATTCAAGGCTAACCTTTGATTCCCAATCAAGAGAAATCGTCTGGGAAATCGGGGATTTGGGGGTCGGGGCTGGAATTTTAAATTCAACTCCAAAGGTTACTTTTCAAGTTGCCATCACTCCTGATTTTCCTCAAGGTAATCAGATTTTTCAGCTTGTAGGGCAAGCCACAATCACAGCCGAAGACAATTGGGCCTCAACTCTAATAGAAAGTACGGTTCCGGCAATTGATACTTCTTTAAAATCCAGCCCGACGGGTGAGGAATAAAAAATATGGAAAACCTAATGGGGAAAATTGTATCACTTTGTAAGAGACGGGGATTTATTTTTCAATCCTCGGAGATTTATGGCGGGGTGGAGGGGCTTTGGGACTTGGGCCCGTTAGGAGCTTTAATGAAAAATAATTTAAGAGAATTTTGGATAAAAAGATTTATTTTGGAAGAAGAAAATGTTGTTTTAATTGATGGCACAGTTTTAATGCATCCTAAAACTTGGGAAGCATCAGGCCATTTGGAAAATTTTACAGATCCTTTAGTTGAATGCAAAAATTGTCATTTTCGTTATCGGGCTGACCATATGGCAACGGGCCGTTTCGCTGGTCAGGGAAAGGCCAAGACCAAGAATCAATGCCCAAATTGCGGTAAAAATGAATTTACTGAACCGCGTCTTTTTAATTTAATGTTTAAAACTTTTTTAGGTCCGGTAGAAGATAAAACCCACGAAACCTATTTACGGCCGGAAACTGCCCAATCAATATTTACTAATTTTCAGAATGTTTTAAATTCAATGAGATTGAAATTACCTTTTGGTATTGCTCAAATTGGCAGGTCTTTTAGAAACGAAATTACCCTAGGTGATTTTATTTTTCGTTCCCGAGAATTTGATCTTGCCGAAATTGAATATTTTGTTGAGTCAGAAAAAGATGAAAAATATTTTGAGGCTTGGTTGGATAAATGGGAAAAATTCTTTTTAGATTTAGGATTAAAAAAAGAAAATTTGAGACGCTTTGAACATCCGAAAAAAAGTTTAGCTCATTATTCAAAAAGAACGGTTGATATTGAGTATAAATTTCCATTTGGCTGGTCAGAATTAGCTGGGGTAGCAAATAGAACAGATTTTGATTTAAAAAGACACAGTCAATTTTCCGGCCAGGACCTACAATATTATGATGATGAGAAAAATAAAAAATATTTTCCTTATGTGATAGAGCCTACAATGGGATTAGAAAGAGCGATTTTGGCAGTTTTGTGCGATGCTTATGAAGAAGTAAAGGGTGGCAGAACAGAAACAACTAAAGCCGCAAAAGAAATTGAAGTTTTGTTAAAATTAAATAAAAAAATAGCTCCGATAAAAGTAGCAGTTTTACCTTTAGTTAAAAACAAGCCAGAATTAGTTGAAAAAGCGAAAGAGGTTTATAATCTTTTAAAATCCCACTTTACTTGCCAATACGATGAAGTGGGTTCAATCGGCAGAAGATATCGTAGATTGGACGAAATCGGAGTGCCTTTCGCCCTTACGATTGATTTTGAAACCTTAAAAGAAAATGATGTGACGTTGAGAGATCGCGACACAATGAAACAAGAAAGAATTAAAATGGATGAATCAATTAAAATTTTAAAAGAGAAATTAGAAAAATAAAATATGAAAATTTCAACAACAACTGTGTTGAAACAAAAAGGGTTAAGCGTGGTTTGGGTGTTAATAGCTGTTGCTGTTTTGGGTACCATAGTTTTTATGAATCTCAAATCTATTAATGAAAAAAAGAGAGACGCAAAAAGAGAAGCAGACGTAAAACAAATAGCCGACGCTTTAGAAACGTATTGGTCAGTATACGATAAATATCCCGAAGAAAATCATTATTTTGACACCAGTATGGGGTGCAGTGATGATCAAACCCTGCCTGATGGGGATAATTGGTGCGACAGGACGGATTTAAGAGTTTTATTGCCAGACTTGATTGCCAAGCTTCCGATTGACCCCATAGATCGCAATCCTTATTATTATTATTTTGAACCAGACAATGGCGAAGGTTTTAATATTTGTCAGCAGACAAAGGGTTGTTCCTGGAAAATTTGCGCTAATAAATTAGAAAGAACCAAACAAGAGTATTGTGTTTCTAATCTTAATCAACCCGGAAGCAAAGGTTTTACAATGCCAACAATCACTCCATCACTTACCCCCGAACCCACACCAACGCTTACCCCCGTAATTACTCCAACTCCAACACCGACCCCAACTCCAACTCCAACTCCGACTCCGACTCCGACAGCGACACCTAAACCCTCTTCAGGGACAACAACCAAAACCGTTACGATTTCCAAATCAGGTACAGGTTCAGGAACTATTAAGAGTTCTCCTTCTGGTATTAACTGCGGAAGCACTTGCAGTATTAAATTTATTTCTGGTACTAAAATTACTTTAACCGTCACTCCAACCACAGGTTCTACTTTTGCAGGCTGGTCAGGAGTTTGCTCTGGGACTAACAAAACATGCACCATAACTTTAAATTCTAATACTTCAGTTGGAGCTACGTTTAATCTTTCTACTCCAACCCCAACTCCAACTCCAACCCCGACCCCAACCTCAACCCCAACCCCAACCCCAACACCTACGCCAACACCTACCCCCACGCCTACGCCTACACCCACGCCAACACCAACCACCTATACCTTAACTATTTCCAAATCAGGCACAGGTTCTGGAACCATTACTTCTTCCCCCTCTGGTATTAACTGCGGAACAGATTGTACTGAAGATTACAACCAAGGAACTCAAGTTACTATTACCGCTTCTCCGGCCGTAGGCTCTACCTTTGGTAGTTGGTCAGGAGCTTGTTCTGGGACCGGAACATGTACTGTTACAATGAACTCTAATGTCGCAGTGACAGCTACATTTAATTTGATTAGTTACACTCTGACCGTTTCCAAATCTGGTGCTGGTAC
>JBGOYX010000064.1:0-3420 GCA_041479865.1 Minisyncoccia bacterium | reverse complement strand
TGCTATGGGTTCTATTGAAGGAGGAAATTAAATTGACAAACAGGAAAAACGAAGACAAAGGAAAAAAGATTACCGATCTCGGCAAACTCAAAGAAATGTGGCTGACTTCGGTAGAATTGAATCTTCCCGATCCAAAGACAATTGCCCCGGGCGATATTGCCAAGCAAGCGGAAATTATCGACGTGGGACAAAAAAAGATCCAGGAATGGACAAAAAACCTTCTAATCAAGATTGACCAGAGGACTACGGCAGTTAGCGAAATAGAAAATCCCGGCCAAAAGAAAATCGCCAAAAAATTGGCTTATGACGCAAACACCGTAGATTTGAAAGCTCTCGGTACTTACCTGCGAGGGGAAGACAGAGATTTATTCTATCGCCAAGCGGCCTGGTTTGCGGCTCTGGAATATTTTCTCTCGGGAAATCTCCAAACACCGGAAGAATTAACCGGAATACTGGAGAAGATGGTTGGCGACGATTACCTTGTGAAAAATCCTGATGGGTTATTAAAGCCCTATAAGGATGGCTACGATTTCCATCCCGATTGTCCCCTCGATGAACCCGACAAAGCGAAGGTAAAAATAATACTTATAAAGCTTCGCAATAGGGTTTTCGATAATGAGAAGGCCGACATTACGGCTAGAGGTAATTTGTCCGTCCAGGATTTTTTAGACAGAAAACCCGGGAAGATTGCTCTTACCATTCATGCAGAAAAAGCAAAACGTCTAGGTGGTCAGATATTTTGGCGTTCAGGCGGCGTGTTGCTTATTGAGAGTGACGGCAAGGCAATCCAACCATTAGACGCCACCGGTGGTATTAAAGAAGCCGTCCAAGAGGCAAAGAAAATGGGAGCATATCTCTACTTTGACTCCCTCTACCAGAATGCGCCACCATTTATAAGAAGTCTGTCAAAGGAGATGAATGAAAAAGTTCAGCTCCTGTGGCACCTTCTAAAAAGAGGGCTCTTACGATATGAGATCACCTCGATGGCCACTCTCAACCAAGAAGAGTTCTTTCTGGGGCGGGAGTGCGGCGATTGTTTCCTTGACTTCAAGGGCAATTGGCAAACGGCCGATGGTAAAACCATAGCTAACTTTTTCTTCCTGATAAGACGGCGAGAAGGGGAAGAAAACGGGGTAAAGAGGATTCGCATTGCGAAAGCCCCGAGCCACCTCGATGATTTTTTCGCCCAATGTATGGGTGAATACGAGGAAGGGAATAAGTTCGAGGACGTACCTCAGCCTCTGCGGGCAGTCCTCCAGGCAGCATACGGGCAGGTGCGTGACAACGCAGAAAAAACTGCTCAAGTTACGCCGTAACGTAAAATAAATATCTTTGAAACCTGTAGCGAAAAAGTAGCGAAAGGGGACCCTGAATAATGTTGTGAAACACCATTCAGGGTCTTTTTAATTTGATTTTTTAAAAATTTATAGTAAAATAAATTATATGAAAAACTTGTTTAAGAATTTTGTTTTTATAATTTTGATTTTTCTTATAATCTCGGCTGTTTTTACTTTATTCCAGCAGTCAGGAAAAGAAAAAGAAATTGCTATTAGTCAATTGGTGTCAGATATTAATCAAGAAAAAGTAAAAAAAATCACTGTTACCGGAAATGACTTACAAATAATTTACCTAGATAATTCCCAAGTCAAATCAAGAAAAGAATCTGAAATTGCTTTAACTCAATCCCTCTTAAATTACGGGGTTGAAAAAGACAAATTAGCCAAGCTTGAGGTTGAAACAAAAAATACGAGCAGCACCTGGGATTGGTTAGGACCGGTCTTATTTGCCGTTTTGCCCTTGGTCTTGTTTGGCGTTTTTTTCTGGATGATTTTCCGACAGGCAAAAACCGGGGCCATGCAGGCATTTGATTTTACCAAAGCCAGAGCCAGATTATTCGGAGCTGAAGGTCATCCAAAAGAAAAAATTACTTTCAATGACGTAGCGGGACTGCAAGAATCTAAACAAGAATTAATGGAAGTTGTTGATTTTTTGAAAAATCCGAAAAAATTTTTACAGATGGGCGCCAGAATTCCAAGGGGGGTTTTATTAATGGGACCTCCGGGTTGCGGAAAGACGCTTTTGGCAAGGGCGGTGGCAGGAGAAGCCAACGTTCCCTTTTTTCACATTTCCGGTTCAGAATTCGTTGAATTATTTGTTGGCGTGGGGGCCGGCAGAGTCAGAGATTTATTTAATACGGCAAAGAAAAATGCCCCTTGCATTGTTTTTATTGATGAATTGGATGCGGTTGGCCGCCATCGGGGAGCGGGAATCGGCGGAGGCCACGACGAAAGAGAACAGACCTTAAATCAAATTTTAGTTGAAATGGATGGTTTTGAAAGAAACACCAATGTAATTATTGTCGCAGCTACTAATCGCCCGGATGTCTTAGACCCTGCACTCTTGCGGCCGGGGAGATTTGACCGAAGAGTGGTTTTAGATTTACCAGATGTTATAGAAAGAGAAGAGGTTTTAAAAATCCATTCCAAAGGAAAACCCTTGGCCTTAAATATCAACTTAAAAGAGGTGGCAGAACGTACCCCCGGATTTTCCGGGGCTGACCTGGCTAATGTGGTGAATGAAGCGGCAATTTTAGCTGCCAGAAAAAATAAAACCCAAATCCACCAAGAAGAAATTTTAGAATCAATTGAAAAGGTATTACTGGGACCTGAAAGAAAAAGCCATATTTTATCAAAGAAAGAAAAAGAAATCGCGGCTTTCCACGAAGCGGGACATGCTTTAGTTTCTTCTTCTTTGCCCGAAGCTGAACCCATCAGAAAAATTTCAATCATCGCCCGGGGAATGGCGGCAGGTTACACTTTGAAGATGCCTGCCGAAGAAAGAAAAATTAGAAAAAAATCAGAGTTTTTAGCTGAAATGGCGACTTTACTGGGCGGATACTGCGCTGAAAAATTAAAATTTAACGAAATTACAACTGGAGCCAGCAATGATTTGGAAAAAGCTTCAGATTTAGCCAGAAAATTGGTTAAAGAGTATGGAATGTCATCTTTGGGGCCGGTTGCTTTTGGCGAAAAAGAAGAATTGGTTTTTTTGGGAAAAGAAATCGGAGAACAGAGAAATTATTCTGAAAAAGTAGCTGCTCAAATTGACGAAGAAGTGGCAAAATTTATCAAAAACGCCCAAAAACAGGCCGAAAAAATCTTAACTAAAAAGAAAAAAATACTTGAAAAAATTGCTAAAACCTTAATTGAAAAGGTATTACTGGGACCTGAAAGAAAAAGCCATATTTTATCAAAGAAAGAAAAAGAAATCGCGGCTTTCCACGAAGCGGGACATGCTTTAGTTTCTTCTTCTCTGCCCGAAGCTGAACCCATCAGAAAAATTTCAATCATCGCCCGGGGAATGGCGGCAGGTTACACTTTGAAGATGCCTGCCGAAGAAAGAAAAATTAGAAAAAAATCA
>JBGOYX010000063.1:0-3467 GCA_041479865.1 Minisyncoccia bacterium | reverse complement strand
TTGATAATATTTCTTTCTCCGTCCAAAAAGGAGAAATTTTTGCTTTTTTGGGGCCAAACGGCGCAGGAAAAAGCACGACAATTAAATGTTTAACTACGCTTTTGAAACCAACTAGCGGAAAAATTAAAATAAACGGCTATGACCCTCAAAAAGAAAAAAACGAAACCAGAAAATCTTTCGGCATCGTTTTTCAAGACCCAAGCTTGGACGACGAACTAACGGCTTATGAAAATATGGAATTTCACGGCGTGTTGTATAATGTGCCTAAAAAAATTCGTCAAGAAAGAATTGAGCAATTACTGAAATTTGTTGAACTCTGGGGTCGCAGAGATGAATTTGTAAAGAACTTTTCAGGCGGAATGAAGCGCAGATTAGAGGCTGCCCGTGGATTGATTCACCACCCGCAACTTTTATTTTTAGACGAACCGACTTTGGGGCTGGATCCTCAAACAAGAAACCATATTTGGAATTATATTAAAGATTTGAACCAAAAAGAGGGGATGACGATATTTTTTACCACTCACTATATGACAGAAGTGGAAAGCGTCGCTCAAAAAGTCGCAATTATAGATCATGGGAAAATTATCGTTCAGGGAACTCCGGCAGAGCTAAAACAAAAAACAAACACTACTTCCTTAGAAGATGCCTTTTTGAAATTTACAGGCACTACCATTCGCGAAGAAGAAGCCAGCCCGGCCGACCAGATGCGCATGCGCCGTCGGATGTGGCGTAGAAGTTAGAAATTATAACGTCTTCTCTTGTGGGAAGACGATATATCAGCGCTATAAATTTTATTTATGTCCATAATTTATATTCTTTGGTTAAGACAGTTGAAAAGGTATTTCAGGTCTAAAGCGAGAATCGTGGGCTCTTTGGGTCAGCCACTGTTATTTTTGGTTGCTTTGGGTTTTGGCTTCGGGCCAATTTACCAGAAAGCTGGCGGCGGCAATTTCATTGAGTTTTTGGCGCCGGGTATTATGGCAATGAGCATTATTTTTACGGCCGTTTTTTCGGGCATCGAAGTTATCTGGGACAGGCAGTTCGGATTTTTGAAAGAAACGCTCGTCGCTCCGGTTTCACGTTTGAATATAATGATTGGTAGGACTCTGGGGGGAGCTACGGTTGCCTTCTTCCAAGGCATAATTGTTTTTTTTCTTTCTTTCGCTGTCGGGTTTAGGATTAATGATATGGTTTTTGCGCCATTGGCTTTTGTTTTTATGTTTTTAATCGCTTTGTTATTTACGGCTTTAGGCACGGCTATTGCTTCAGTTTTGAAAGATATGCAAGGATTCCAATTGATTATGAATTTTTTATTGATGCCGCTTTTCTTTCTTTCTGGCGCCTTGTTTCCTTTTCAGGGATTACCCAAGGCTTTTAGTATAATTATCAGATTTAACCCTCTTTCTTACGGAGTTGACGGTTTAAGGGGTTCGCTTTCCAACGGCTTTCATTTCGGCTTACACATCGACCTTTTGGTTTTGAGTTTAATTACGGCTGCTTTTTTGGCAATAGGCAGTTATCTTTTTTCTAAAATAGAAATTTAATTTTTATATCTAAACAGATTAAAATATTATTTTTAGACAAACCAAACCAAAAAAACAGCATCAGAGCTGTTTTTAATTTTCAGAAATTTAGAATATTACTTTTTCTCTTCTAATTTCACTTTCACAATAATTTCTTTTTTTTCTCTTAAAACTTTTAAGGGAATTTCGGCGCCGATTTTATGTTCAGACAAAGTATCAGCTAAAGGATTTTCTTCGGTTATTTTTTTATCATTCGCTTCCAAAATAATGTCGTATTCTTTTAATCCGGCTTTATCGGCTACTGAGTTTTTGATTACCGCTGCCTCTCCAAAACTTTCCCTGACGATTAAGGCGCCGTAATTTACCGGAAGCTTGTTTGCTTTTGATATTTCTTCATCTAAAATAATGTACCTTACGCCCAAAAATGGCCTCCTGATTTTTCCGTATTTCATTACTTCTTCCAAAATCTTTTCGCCATAATTTATCGGGATGGCAAAGCCGATGTTCTGGGCTCCTATAACCACGGCCGTATTTATTCCGATGACTTTTCCTTCCAAATTAACCAAAGGACCGCCGCTGTTGCCAGGGTTAATGGCGGCATCGGTTTGAATTAATCCTTTTAAATTTGAGGCTCTTAAAGGCGCTCCTCCGTAAGCTGTAATTTTTCGGGAAAGCCCCGAAATGATACCGGCAGATAAAGTGTCTTCAAATTCTCCCAAAGGATTTCCAACAGCCACAACCGTTTCTCCTAATTCAATTTTATCCGAATCGGCCAACCCTAAAGAGTGAAGATTTTTTTCCTCTATTTTCAAAACAGCTACATCAATTAGCGGGTCTTTAGCTAAAATTTTAGCTGGATATTTATGCTGGGGGTCAATAATAACAGTGTAATCCGCCTCCGGATCTCCCACCACATGGTTGCAGGTTAAAATATAGCCGTCTGAAGAAACAAAAAAACCCGAACCGCCGCCGATTTTTGTTTTTTCTTTTTTACCTTTTCCAATTTTCGGCAAAACAAAATTCTCGCCGCCGAAAGGCATAAGATAAAAACCTTCAACTTTTGGAAGGTCTTTGGAAATAACAATGGTAATTACGCCCGGACAGACCATTTTAGCTATTTCAACAATTGGAGATTTCTCCGACATAATTTTGAATAAAGTAAAAAATCAAGGTTCTTTCGTGAAACGAAAGGTTCTTATTAATCAATTATATCATAAAAAACATTGTCAGCAAGAAAAATTTCTGATAAGATTAGCAATGAATTGCCCCCATAGCTCAAAGGATTAGAGCGGAGGCGTCCTAAGCCTTAGATATAGGTTCGACTCCTATTGGGGGCACTTGGGCCCGTGGTATAGCGGTAACACGCATCCATGGCATGGATGAATCCGGGGTTCGAATCCCCGCGGGTCCACCATTTATAAAATCAAGGACTTTTATGATGGAGACGTGCCGGAGCGGTTGAACGGGCCGCACTCGAAATGCGGTATGCCTGAAAAGGTATCGAAGGTTCGAATCCTTCCGTCTCCGCCAAGATTATGTTTAAAATTTTTAAAGGAAAAAAAGAACCAAAAAACTTAAAAGAGATTTTATCTCAATTTAAGGATTTAGAGAAAAAATTTGAAAATCTATCCAAGGAGTTAAAAGAATTGAAAAAGAAAAACATATTAAATTTCCAGAAATTAGGCATTGTAAGATTCAATCCCTTTAAAGAAGTCGGCGGAGACCAAAGCTTTTCAATAGCTCTGTTGGACGGAAACGATTCAGGCGTTGTCATTACCAGTTTGTATACCAGAGAGGGGAATCGGGTTTTTAGTAAACCGATAAAAGAAGGAAGGTCGGAATATTTATTATCTGAAGAAGAAAAATAAGCTTTAAACAAAGAAAAATATCATGAAAAAAACGACTCAAAATCTAATAAAAAAACCGCCAGTAGTGGTGTTTCTC
>JBGOYX010000062.1:0-3474 GCA_041479865.1 Minisyncoccia bacterium | reverse complement strand
TGAAAAAAAACTAGAAGTTCCTCTTTCAAAAAAAATTCTTCAAGGGTTTTTTATTTTTTCTTTAATTTTAATTTTAGTTTTATTCGGAAAAACATTTCAACTTCAAATAATTGAAGGGAAAAAATATTTAAATTTGGCTGAAGGAAATAAATTCAAAATATACCAGATTCAAGCTGAAAGAGGAGTAATTTACGACAAGAATTTAAAACAACTTGTTGAGAATTTTCCGAGTTTTGATTTGTTTTGTCAAAAAAGCAATCTTCCTCAAAATGATGCTGAAAGAAAGAAGATTTTCAAAGAATTAGCCGGAATTTTAAATAAAGCCCCGGAAGAAATTGAAAAAACAATTTCAGAATCGGAAAATCTCGCAGTTTTAGTTTTAGAGAATATTCCGCAGCAAATTTTAATTTTACTTGAAACAAGAATAGAAGAGTTTCCCAGTTTTCAAATCAGAAGAAATATAATTAGAAATTATATAGATGGAAATTATTTTTCCCATTTAATCGGTTATACCGGAAAAATAACCTCTGAAGAATTAAAATCTTCCGTTGACTATTCAATTTTTGACTGGGTTGGCAGAGAAGGAGTGGAAAAATCATATGAAAGCGTTTTGAAGGAAAAATCAGGCAAGCTCCAAATAGAAAAAGATGTTTCGGGAAATATAATTTCCCAAAAAACAATCTCTTTGCCGGAATCAGGAAAAAGTTTAGTTTTATGGTTAGATTATGATTTGCAAAAGAAAATTTATGATGAATTAAATACAGCTTTGGAAAGGGTGGGAGCTAAAGCAGGGGCAGCAGTAGCTTTAGATCCAAGAACAGGAGGGGTTTTAGGTTTGGTTTCTATTCCTTCTTTTGATAATAATCTTTTTCAAAAAGGGACGAGCATTGAAGCTCTTTCCAATTTATTTAACGACCCTGATAATCCTCTTTTTGACAGGGCGATTTCTGGAGAATATTTTATTGGTTCAACAATTAAACCTTTAACTGCTTACGGCGCTTTAGAGGAAAAAATAATTTCTCCTGATAAAGAAATAGATTGCAAGGGATTCATAACCATTCCTAATAAATACAATCCAGAAATTGTATATACCTATGAAGATCATGCAACTCACGGTTGGATTTCCATGAAAAGAGCCATCGCTGAATCCTGCAACGTTTATTTTTATACCATCGGCGGAGGTTACAAAGGTCAAGAAGGATTAGGCCCGACCAGAATTAAAAAATATCTTGAACTTTTCGGCTGGGGAAAAGACACGGGAATTGATATTCCCGGTGAATCCGAAGGATTTGTACCAGATCCTGCCTGGAAAAAAGCTGAAATAGGGGAGCCGTGGTGGGATGGAGATACTTATCATCTTGCAATTGGTCAGGGATATCTTTTGGTCACTCCTTTACAAGTAGCCAATGCTTATTCGGCTATAGCAAACGGCGGAAAACTTTTACAACCCCAAATTGTTCAAAAAATTGTTGATTCTCAAAAAAATGTAATTGAGGAAATTAAACCCAAAATTATTCGCGAAAATTTCATTGATTCAGAAAATCTTCAAGTTGTTAAAGAAGGGATGAGGGAAACGGCGATTTACGGAACGGCCTCTATTTTGAATAATTTACCAGTCAAAGCCGCTGCCAAGAGTGGTACCGCTCAAACATCAAAAGCTGGATATTATCATAACTGGATAAGCGTTTTCGCTCCTTATGATGACCCTCAAATAGTTTTAACTATTGTCATTGCTGACGTTGATGGTGCCTTAGCCGCCGCCACTCCCGTAGCTAGAAACGTTTTAGATTGGTATTTCACGAGATAATTTTTTCTCTTTGACCTTAAGAGAAAAATTAATTAAGATAAATATATGGCGACCATTGATGAAATAAGAAAAACACGGCTTAAAAAACTGGAGGCGATTCAAAGAGCCGGTTTTAATGCCTATCCGGAAAAAACCAAAAGAACTCATACGGTTTCTCAGGCTTTAAAGGACTTTAACGCGTTATTTCGTTCAAAAAAAGAACTGATTTTAGTTGGCAGAATTAAATCGCTTCGGGAACACGGTGGCTCAACATTTTTAAATCTTGAAGACGGAACAGGCAAAATCCAGGCCTATTTTAAAAAAGACAGAATAGGAGAGAAAGGATATAAATTTTTCTTGGATAATTTTGATATAGGTGATTTTATTGAAATTAGAGGAATTTTGTTTAAAACCAAAAAAGGAGAAAAAACAATTGAAACGGCTGATTTTAAAATATTAGCCAAGGGCCTGTCGCCTTTGCCGGAAAAATGGCACGGCCTTCAGGATATTGAAGAAAGATTCAGAAAAAGATATTTAGACTTGATTTTCAATCAGGAAGTCAAAAAGAGATTTGAATTAAGGTCAAAAATTATCAAAGAAATCAGGGATTTTTTGGGAAAAGAAGGATTTTTAGAAGTAGAAACCCCCATTTTACAGCCAATTTATGGCGGAGCAAAAGCCAAACCTTTCAAAACCTATCTAAACGCCTTGGATTTGGATTTATATTTGAGAATTTCCCCCGAGTTATATTTAAAAAGATTATTAGTCGGCGGGTTTGAAAAAGTTTATGAAATTAGCAGATGTTTTCGGAATGAAGGTATGGATAGAAGTCATAATCCCGACTTTACTATGCTGGAATTTTACTGGGCTTATGCCGACCATAAAGATTTGATGAAGCTGACTGAAAAAATGTTTGAGACCCTGCTTAAAAAAATATTCGGCACCACGAAAATAAAATATAATGGTAAAGAAATAAATTTTAAAACTCCCTGGCAAAGAGTGGAATTTAATCAATTTTTTAAGAAATACACGGGAATTAATTTGAAAGAAATAAACCGCGATGCTTTGACAAAAAAGGCTAAAGAATTGGGAATTCCGATTGAAAAAAGCTTGGACAAGGCGGGAATAACAGATGAAATTTATAAAAAATTATGCCGTCCCAAAATCTGGCAGCCCACTTTTATAATTCATTCTCCTTTAGGCTTTTTTCCCTTGGCAAAACAACTTCCCGAGAATCCTCAGAATTTAGCTACCATTCAATTAATGGTTGCCGGCTGGGAATTGATAAATGCCTTTTCCGAATTAAATGACCCGATTGAACAAAGAAAAAGATTTGAAGAACAAGAGAAAAACTTTAAACAAGGCCATGGAGAAGCACAAAGAATGGACGAAGATTTTATTGAGGCCTTAGAATACGGAATGCCGCCTGCTGCCGGTTTCGGAATGGGAATTGACAGATTGGTCGCCTTATTAACCGATTCTCATTCTTTAAGAGAAGTGATATTATTTCCGACAATGCGTCCGAAATAAAAAATAATATGCTTGACATTAAATTCATCAGACAAAATCCGGAAAAAGTAAAAGAGGCCTGCAAAAATAAACAGGTCAAAGTTGATATTGATGAACTTTTGGAAGTAGATAAAAAAAGAAGAGAAATAATCCAGGCCCTAGAAGATATGAGAGCTCAG
>JBGOYX010000061.1:0-3474 GCA_041479865.1 Minisyncoccia bacterium | reverse complement strand
TGAAGGGTCAGCCCTACACTTTTCTAAAGAATAAGCTTTTTCGTAATTTTGAACGAAAAAATTGATATTCTGTGAATTACTATAATTTCACGAGTTTAAAGGTGGAGGGGTCGATTGAAACTTTATCGCCGGCTTTTATTTGGCCGGATAAAAGAGCCGCGGCTAAAACGTTTTCCACTTTATCCTGAATAGTTCTTCGCATCTCTCTGGCGCCAAAAACCGGGTCATAACCCAACTCCGTGATTTTTTCTTTCAAGGGTAACGTAATTTCAAATTCAACGTCTTTTTGCTGAAGATTTTTCTTTAATTTGGATAATAGAAGTTCTGAAATCGCCAATAAATTTTCTTTAGTCAATGATTTGAAAACTGTGACACCGTCAAACCGATTAATGAATTCCGGCCGGAAAATTCCTTCTTTGAAAAGAAAATCCAATAATTTGTCTTTTATTTCCGCCATTGACTCGCCTTTTTTAAGAGCTTCCAAAATTATTTGATATCCTGCGTTAGAAGTGGCAATTATGATTGAATTTTTAAAATCAACCTTTCTACCCAAACCGTCGGTCACATGACCCTCATCTAAAACCTGCAAGAATAAATTTAAAATATTAGGATGTGCTTTTTCAATTTCGTCCAATAAAATTAAAGAAAAAGGACTTTCTCTTACGGGCGTGGTCAATAATCCTTCTACTCCTTCCGATCCTAATAATCTTGGGATATCCTGAACACTTTGAAATTCCGACATATCTAATCTAATCATCTTATCTTCCGAACCGAAATAAACTTCAGCTAAAGCCTTTGAGGTTTCCGTCTTCCCCACTCCGGTCGGGCCCAAAAACAAGAATCCGCCCATGGGTCCCTTTCTGACGGTAATATCAGCTCTAGCTCTCCTCATAGCCGAAGAAATTTCTTCAACCGCCTCTTCCTGATTAACGATTCTTTGGTGAATAAGATTTTCTAAATTCAGCAAAACCTCTCTTTCTTTAAGCCCAACATCGCCGACCGGAATCTGGGTTTTGTCGGAAATCACCCTGGACACATGCTCGCTTAATACTAATTTGCTTTTTGTGTAATGAGAAACATAGACCATTATTTCATCCAATAAATCAACTGCTTTTTTGGGGAAAGGCGTTTGGGGGAGGTAACGGGCGCTTAATTTTACAATATCTCTGATTGCTTGATAAGTAACAAAAAGTTTATATCGCCGCTCCAAATTTAAAGTAGTGTCTTCCAAAATTTGAATTGTTTCTTGCTCCGGAACTTCGGCCACTTCAATTTTTTCAAAAAGATTTAAAATTGAAGGAAAAGGTTCAATGAATTTATGAAGACCAGGGAAGTTGGTGATGGCGATTATTTGAAAATTAGGCAAGTGCAAATAAGGAGAGATGACTCCCGAAATGTCAATTATTCCCGGTTTTTGTTCCTGGCCGATATAATTGTGGAAATCGTCAATGACTAAAATGATATTACCGGCCGTTATCGCTTCCCGAAAAATTCGGTCCAAAATCGCTTCGGCAGCTTCGTTTGATCCGGACCTTGAAAGTACGGAAACGATATCCAATGAAACCACTCTTTTTGAATTTATCTGGGGCAAACTTAAATTAAAAAACGACCTCCTGGCTAATTCGTGGACAATGCTTATTCTGCCCGCTACCGGATCCCCGACTAATAAAGCGTTATTTATTTCTTGCCGGGCTAAAATCCTCTCAATGGCGGCCACTTCTTGCTTATGGCCGATAATTTCCTCAAATCCCCTCTTTTTAATAATTTCCGTCCAATCGGTAGAAAATTGGTCCAGGGTTACCGTGTAACCCGCGGCAAAATCCCTGCCGATTGTTCCTTTTTTAGCTAAATTTTTGTAATCCCAGATTTTTTTCGATTCCTCAATAATCTTTTCAATTCTCTCCGCCCACCAGCTGAGATTTTCCATATCTTCCGATTTTATTTCAGACATAATAAGGGCTTTTTTGAAGTTTTTATTTATACTGCTCTGAGCCGTCAAAAGATCCCCCACCCCGATTCTTTCCCTGCCTTTCTTTTGGGCATCTTTTGCCGCCTCAAAAATAATTTTTTCCGATTCAAGCGAAAGTTTTTCCGAAAATATGCCTCCCGCCTGAATTTTTTTAAAATATTCTTTTATCTCGTTTTTAATTATTCTTAGGTCTAAAATTGCCCTATAACAAATGAATTTTATTTTCGGATTTCTTTCATCCAAAAGAAAATATAAAATGGCTTCTGCAGGAACTTCGGCAAATCTTTTTCTTTTTGAAAAAGAAACTGCCAGCCAAACCGCCTTTGCCGCCTCAAAATCAAAGAATTCGGCGAAATTAAATTCTTTCGGTTTTAACAACAACTCCTCCAAAGTATATTTTAAGGAAGGTTGTTTTAATTTTATTTCAAAAAACTTTTCAGTAAGCCAAAAGACTAAAACAAAAGACAAGGAAAGAATTGATAATCCCAAGAATTTGGAATGAGTTTCAACAAAAGATTTATTGGCTAAAAATAAATATAAAAAGAAAAGAAAAGAAAAAATAAACAGCCAAAATAAAATCTTTCTTAAAGTTTTAATCAAACCGATGCCTAATCTTTCTTCCCAAACAACTGTCTGAAAGATAGCCGTTTTTCTTAAATTAAAAGGAAAGTTTAAGTCCATAATATACTCCTAAAATTAAAAGGATGGGTAAAATAAACCATCCTAAAAAAACGACAAAGCCGATAAAAATTATAAAAATTTCTATTGAAAGACCGATCAATACTAAAACGCTTCTTACTATCGCTCCTAAAATCCGAAAAATTAAATTGGAAAAAAATGCCTCAAAATACCTTGGAATATCGAGCCCTCGACCGTAAGACCACCTGTATTGCCGCCAGGGAGAAAAAAGAGTTTTTAAAAGCTGAATAACTGAAAAATAATTAAGATTGAAAGCTAAATAATTCCGCCAGGTCTTCAAAATAAATTTGGGAACATCGTAAAAATGCCAAGAAATCCAAGCGAAAAGAATATTTTGTCTTTGTGATACCTCTAACATTATGTATATTTTATCATTTTTTCCAATTCTTCCAAAGTGTCTTCCGGTATCGGCGGTAGTTTCCCGACCGGGCTTTTGCTGGGATACCTCCAGGCACTGATAATTTTGATTCCTTTCGGTTTTCTCAATAAGATATACATTATCCAAATTTCAGTCGGATGTTTCTTCGTGCCGGCAGTTTGCATTTGGGCAAAGGTTTCAGGAACTATCCCTTCTTCTTTTCTTTCTGCTTTTCTTAGAACCCTTAAAACTCGCTTTTCGGACAACCGATATTGATTCATTTTCTTTTTAGAGTGTTTTGTCCAGAAAATTTTTCCAGTGCCGTTTGGTAATTTCAAAAACATATTATTTCTTTAAGTATATCACCCCATTGCTTAAAATAAAAAGCGCAGGGTTTCAACTGCGTTTATTAAAAATTTAAAATCAGATTTAATCCTTAACTCTTCAT
>JBGOYX010000060.1:0-3508 GCA_041479865.1 Minisyncoccia bacterium | reverse complement strand
GAAACCAAGACTAAAGAGAGGAAAGCAATTTTTTCCATTCCAGATTTTTCTACCTTTTTTACCACCTTTGATTTGCCCCAAATGAGCGAGCAAGAAATACCTACGGCGGTAAAATATCAAGCTCGTCAATATATTCCCCTTCCTTTGTCGGCTGTAACCTTGGACTGGCAAATTATTGAGGGGAAAACTGCCAATAAAAAAACGCCTCTTAAAATTTTAACCGTTGCCGTGCCGAATGAAGTGATTAACCAATATCAAGAAATTACTTCTCTTTCCAAACTTCAACTCACGGCTTTGGAAGCTGAAGTATTTAGCTTATCAAGAGCTTTGATTGGTGAAGATAGAAGGGTAATTTCTATTGTTGATATCGGAGCCCAGAGTACGACAGTAAACATCATTGAGAAAAAAAATTTAAAAATATCTCATAGTTTTGACATAACGGGAAATGAATTAACTCACGCTCTCGCCAAATCATTGAATATTGGCTATAAAGAAGCAGAAGATTTAAAAAGAAAATACGGTTTAAAGCCGTCGGAAGAGAAAGATATAGCCCAGATATTATATCCCTTGGTTGATACGATTTTTATTGAAATAGAAAAAATTTTCAACAGTTTTTATCAAGTCGAAAAAAAAGAAATTCAAAAAATAATTTTAGCTGGGGGAGTAGCTTTACTCCCTGGTCTGAAGGAGTACTTTTTTGAAAAATCTAAAATAGAAACGGAGATTGCCAATCCTTTCGCCGATATTTTTTATCCTGCAATTCTTGATAAAAATTTAAAAGAAATGGGGCCGGCTTTCGCAATTTCAGTAGGAGCCGCCATCCGAGGATTAGAATAGATTTAAAAAAGAAAAATAATGGTTGAAATTATTCCAAAACCACAAATTAAATCACCTTCTTGGACGAATGTTTTATTTTATTCTTCTTTGGTTTTGTTGATGATTACAATTATGGGTGTTTTTATTATAAATCAGCTTCAGAAAAATGCCTTCAACACTTCGCAAAAATTAGCTGAGGAATTAGAAAAAGTAAAAAGTCCGGAAAGATTTGATTCAGAAAAAAAATTAATCGGCTATCAGAAAAAAATTGCCGATTTTTCATACCTGATTCAAAATCACAAATTAGCTTCAAAATTATTTACTCTTTTAGAAAAGCTCTCCCATCCGAAGGTCCAGTTTACAAATTTTAATTTTACAGCTGAGAAAGTAAAAATAATTCTTAAGGGCGAAACAGATAATTTTTTGACTTTGGGACAGCAATATTTAATTTTTCGAGCAGAACCCACCATTAAAGAAGTAAATTTATCTGAAGTTTCGATAGGAAAAAGTGGAAGAATTGGATTTTCTTTTGAAATTACTCCCTCAAGCGAAATTTTAAAATGATTAATAAAACCCTTTTAATTATTATAATTTTCTTTATTGTCCTATCCTTGGGGTTACTTTTATTTTTGCCGAAATATCAGAATTTTAAATCTTCCCAGTTAGCTATCAAAGAAACAGAACAGGAAATTAAGCAGTATCAAAACTATTTTTCAAAGATTGAACAAGCCTCAGAAGAATTAAAAAAATACAGCGATGCGCTTTCTAAAATAGACTCTGCCCTCCCCCCAGAACCCACTTTAATCCCTGTTTATTATTTTTTACAAAAAAACAGTTCCCAATCTGGCTTGGTTTTTAAAGAAATAGGTGCCGTAAAGACCACCGCTCTGGAAGAAAAGCCAGTCATCCAAAAACACACTTTTCCCGTCTCTTTTTCTGGTTCTTATTTTGCCCTTAAAAACTTCCTTTCTGTTTTGGAAAAATCAGCGAGGTTATTTGAGATAGAATCAATTTCCTTTTCTTCTCCCAGAGAGAAAGAAGAAAGTTTTATTTTTAACCTTACAATAAGCTTGCATTCTTACTAAAAATTATGGCCATTGTATTTACCCAACAAAGACAAAAGCAAAAATATCTAATTATTTTGACGGTGATAGTTTTAATGATTTTAATTTTTATTTGGTGGAACTTTTTAATTAAACCCAAGAAAGAGACGCTTATTATAACGGGAAAAGCCTTTGCTCCAAAAGAAATCAAAATAAACTTCGATGTTTTTAATAACCCGCTTTTGCAGGAACTTCAACCTTTGGAGCAGATTACCCCTTTTGTGGAGAGTGTCGCAACACCTACCCAAGAAGGTGTTTCAGAAAAAATTGGCCGGGAGAATCCATTTTTACCCTATCAAGCTCCTCTTCCTTCACCATCACCCGAAAAATAGGGTAGAATATTGTTATAATATTATTTATTCGTTTTAAATCGTAAAATATGCCTAATTTAATTCAGCAATTAGTTAAAAAAGGAATCTTAGACAAAGAAAAAGCAGTTTCTTTGGAATTTGAAGTTTCCAGTTCTAAGAAAAAAGAAGAAGAATTGCTTTTAGAGAGAGGAATAGTTTCGGAAAGTTTTTTATTCGGTTTAAAGGCAGAGAATTTAAAAATACCTCTTAAGACAGATATTTTACCCGAAGAAGTTCAACTGAAGGTCTTGGAGCTAATTCCCGAAGAATCAGCCAAATATTATCAGATGATTCCTTTAGCCAAAACCGGCGACATTTTAGAAGTAGGGATGGTTTATCCTGAGGATTTAAGGGCTCAAGAAGCTCTGAAATTTTTATCTCGTCAAGGAAAATTTAACTCTCAAGTTTTTTTGATTACACCCACCATACTTAATTCCTTATTAAGGCAATACCGAACCCTGAAAAGAGAAGTAAATAGGGCCTTGGAAGAATTAGAGACGGAAATTAAAGCGGAAAAAACCGAAGCAGGAATTCTAAAAGAAGATGTCTTGAAAAGATTAGTTGAGGAAGCACCGATTACCAAAGTGGTGGCTGTTATTTTAAGGCACGCCGTTGAAGGAAAAGCTTCGGACATTCATATCGAACCTACTTCAGAAAGATTGAGGGTCCGTTTTCGTTTAGACGGAGTCCTCTATGCCAGCCTTATTTTACCAAAAAAAATTCATCCTTCGGTGGTAGCCAGAATTAAAATTCTTTCTAATTTAAAACTCGACGAAACCAGAATCCCTCAAGATGGCAGATTTTCCACCAGGGTTGATCAAAAAATAGTTGATTTCCGAGTTTCCACTTTTCCGACTGTCAAAGGAGAAAAGGTAGCAATTAGAGTTTTAGACCCAACCGAGGGGTTAAAAAGTTTTAAAGATTTAGGTTTATGGGGAAGAAATTTTGAAGTATTGAACCGGGCGATCAAAAAACCTTACGGAATGATTTTAGCTACCGGGCCCACTGGTTGCGGAAAAACCACTACTCTTTATTCTGTTTTAAATCTTTTGAATAAAGAAGGAACGAATATTTGCACCTTAGAAGACCCAATTGAGTATTTCATCGAGGGAGTTAACCAGTCCCAAATTAAGCCAGAAATCGGTTATGATTTTGCTACTGGCCTCAGACATTTAGTTAGGCAGGACCCCGATATTATTATGGTTGGGGAAATTCGCGACGAAGAATCAGCCGCTTTAG
>JBGOYX010000059.1:0-3566 GCA_041479865.1 Minisyncoccia bacterium | reverse complement strand
TCATGTTCATTCCGCAGGAACTTATGGAGTAACAGGTGTCTTATCTAGTTTTCATCCACTTATCTTAACTGCCTGGGGTTCAGATATTTTGATGGCACAAGAATCAAAAATTAGAAATTTTTTAAAGAAATATACTCTTAAAAAAGCAGATCTAATTACATGCGACGCAGAACACATGAAGGAGAAGATGATAAAGTTGGGGGTTAGCCCAGCTAAAATTAAAATTATTAACTTCGGAATAGATATTCAAAGATTTTGTCCGGGTTCTAAAGATGAAAATTTAGAAAAAGAATTAGAAACAGAGGGTTTTAATGTAGTAATAAGTGTAAGAAGACTTGAAAAATTATGCGACGTTGAAACATTAATAAAAGCAACTCCTTTAGTTTTAAAGGAATTTCCAAAAACAAAATTTATTATTATTGGAGAAGGTTCTTTAAAAGAAAATCTTAAAAAATTATCCAAAACTCTAAGGGTGGAAAAAAATATTAAATTTACTGGCGCTATTACAAATGAAGAATTGCCAAAATACTTGGGATTAGCTGATATTTTTGTTTCTACCGCTTTATCTGATGCCGGTATCGCCTCAAGTACTGCCGAAGCTATGGCTTGCGAGTTGCCGGTAATTATTACTGATGTCGCAGACAATAAGAGTTGGGTAGAGGATGGCAAAAATGACTTTATTGTTCCTACTAAAAACCCCGAATTATTAGCCCAGAGAATTATCTTTTTATTAAAAAATAAAAATACTGGAAGGGAATTTGGTAAAATTAACAGAAAAATTATTGAAGAAAGAAATGATTATTTAAAAGAAATGGCAAAAATGGAGAATATTTATAAGGAACTATTAAATAAAAAATTATGATTAAGAATATTTTATTTAAAATCTTAGGGAAATCATTAAATCTTTTTGGGAAAATCGGTATTAGCAAAAAAACGCCGGGAGCTATTAAAATATATAATTTATTTTACAGGCTTTTTTGGCCATACGGAAACATAATAGAAATTCAGGGGAGCAAGATATATATTAATCCGGCTGAAAAATCGGTAAATATGAAAAGAACTTTGGAAGAGTATGCAAAGAATAAAATTCACGAAAAAGCGACCACTAGTTTGTTTAAAAAAATCGTTAAGGAAGGCGATATGGTGGTGGATTTAGGGGCAAATATTGGATATTTTACGCTTTTAGCATCTTTTCTTGTCGGTTCAAAAGGAAAGGTTTTTGCGTTTGAGCCAGAGCCGAAAAATTACAGTTATTTAATTAAGAATATAAAACTCAATAATTATAAGCAAACAACTGCTTTTCAAAAAGCGGTTTCAGATAAAAATGGAATAACTAAGCTTTTTATTTGCTCTTATGATACGGGCCATCATACGATCAACCAGTCAAACGGCATCGAGGCTTATAAACATGGAAGAATTCTCGAGAGAGAAGAGTTTATTGATATTGAAACGATAACCTTAGATGAGTTCTTTAAAAACAATGAAAAATCGATAGACGTTATAAAGATGGACGTTGAAGGAGCGGAATTTTTAGCCCTAAAAGGAATGGATAGAATTTTAAGGACAAATTATAAAATAAAGATGTTCATAGAATTTTTCCCGCTTTTAATTAAAAAAATGGGCGATTCTCCGGAAGAATTTATCAGAAAAATTATTCAGGATTATAAGTTTTCGATTTTTATTATCCCCGATGATTATGATGCAAAAATAGATAAATTGACGCAAATCAGAGAAGCTTCAGAAATAATGAAATACTGTCAAGGAGAAGAAGATCATATAAATTTATTTTTAAAGCACGATGAAAATAATAAAATTAATTCTAAGAAAAATTAAGAGATTAGCTAATAAAATTTTTGGAACAAAAACCGATGAATTTTATTGGAAGTTCCGTCATATCTTTGACAAAGGATGGGCCGAGAATTATATTTCCGAAAAATCAATCAACAATCCTCATCGCAAGTTTTTAATAGAAAGAATATTAAATTATTTTCCTTTTGAAAATGTTTTGGAAATAGGCTGCGCTTCATGTCCGAATCTTTATCTCCTTGCCAAGAGGTTTTCCGAAGCGAAATTTTACGGAATTGATATAAGTAAAAAAGCGATTGAGACGGGTCGAGGCTTTTTTAAAAAAGAAAATATAAAAAACGTTTTTTTAGAAGTTGGAGAGGCCGAAAAATTAAATAAATTTTCCGATAAAAGTATTGATATTATCTTTACTGATGCTGCCCTGATTTATTTAGGAACGGATAAAATCAATCTTGCGATAAAAGAGATGTTGAGGGTGGCAAAAAAAGCAATAATATTACATGAACAGCACAATGAATTACCATCCTCGGCTTATAAAGATCTTTGGATACATAATTATAAAAATTTATTCGGTAAATTTATACCCGAAGAAAAAATTAAAATTGATAAAATATCTGAAAAATTATTAAAAGATGGTTGGGGAGAATTAGATTATATTATTGAAATTAAATTATAAATAAGCGAACTTCGGTAGTATATGAGAAAAGTTTTAATTATAGCCAATTTATTTCATGCTTCACCGAGGATTCCTGGAGTGGCAAAATATTTATCTGATTTTGGATGGGAACCGACTATTATTACCGTTCCTATCGGAAAAGATCCCAGGAATCTTTTAGGATTTCCTGCTGGTTTTCAGGAAAAGGTAAGAATTTTAGAGGTTCCTTATAGGGGTGATATTTTTGTTTTATGGAGAAAAATTTTTAAATTTTTCGGATTCGGCGTTAATAAAAGTATTTTAAGCCAAACAAAAAAGAAATTTGGAATTACATCTCAAAAATCGTTTGTAGATTTTATTTTTAATTTATATCTTACTATTTTTGGTTACCCCGATGGCGAAAAAAAATGGTTTAAACCGGCTTTCAAAGTTGCCAGTAAATTATTAGAAAAAGAAAATTTTGATGCTATAATTAGCACTTTTTCTCCCGCTGCCGCCCATTTAATCGCTAATAAGCTAAAAAATAAATATGAGCAAAGTTCTCTTACAAAAGGAAAAAGAATCCCATGGATAGCGGAGTTCCGGGATCTTTGGACCCAAAATGGTAATTATTCTTTTCCCTGGTGGAGAAAAATTTTTGAGACAAGATTAGAATTAAATACTCTTTCAACGGCAGACGTTTTGATAACGGTTTCTCATCCTCTTAGTGAAAAATTACAAAAATTCTATAAAAAAGAAAAAATATATGTAATTACTAATGGTTTTGACCCTGAAAAAGCGAATGAACTTCCTTTGGAATTGACTAAAAAATTTACTATTACCTATACTGGCCAGATTTATTTTCAAAAAAGAGACCCTTTGAAAATTATAGTCGCTTTAAAAGATTTAATTGCCGAAAAAATTATAAATCCAAATGATATTGAATTGAGATTTTTCGGATCAGAAAGCTTTTTTCTCCATAAAGAAATTGAAAAATATAAATTATCTTCAGTTATTAAAGAATATGATAAAATTCCCAGAGAAGAAGTTTTAAAAAAACAATGGGAATCGCAGATATTGCTTCTCTTAAAATGGGAAGACCTCAAAGAAAAAGGGGTTTATTCAG
>JBGOYX010000058.1:0-3678 GCA_041479865.1 Minisyncoccia bacterium | reverse complement strand
TGGAGATTTCACAGGCCAAAGACAGTGGGGAATTCCGGATTTAGCAATGGCTTCTTTAACAGATACGATTTTAGTTTCAAAAGCCAGAAACGAAGCAAAAGATATTTTAAGTGAAGACCCCGAACTAAAAAAATATCCCCTACTAGCAGCGAGAATTAAAGAATATAAAACGCGAATACACTTAGAATAATATATAATTAAAAGTGAAGCCTCCCGCCCACAAGGGCGGAAGGCGGAACCCCGTACCGAACTCACAAGTTCTGGTGCGGGGAATTCCAAGAAAGAATCCACTTGGAGTAATGAAAATTTATATAAATAATAAAAAAACCGTCCTCATGGACGGTTATGGTTTTTTAATTCCTCAACGGTGAACACACCGCTTCTCCAAAGACAACCCTGGATAAAACCCAGCCACCTGAAGACCTTTTCCATTCTCCCTTCTTGGATGAACCCCTCTATTTCATCCAACATATAGTGGCAATGGGCTAACCATTCTCTATTAAATTCAAATTTCGGCAACTTATTGTGGGGGAAGGATTTTTTAGGAATGCCCAGCCCCTCAAATTCCTTTCTGTAAACAGCAAGAACTTCTCTAACCTTATCTGCGTTCATTATGTCCTCCTTTAATTGTTCTAATTTTAAAATAACAAAAATTTTATACGTTGCGGCCCCAACCGGATTTGAACCGGTGTTGTCGGGATGAAAACCCGGTGTCCTAAACCAAGCTAGACGATAGGGCCCAGTGGTAATACTTAATCAATCTCTCGTCCTCTCCCTGTTAGTTAATTTATCTAAATCTTACTTTAAAAATTGAAAAAAATCAAGTCCTCATATATAGCAAAGTGAAACTTTGATATATCAACCTAAAGTTTGCTATAATTAACTTAATGTTATGGAAAATTTAGATAAGGCTTACGATCCTAAAAAAGTTGAAGAAAAAATCTATGATTTCTGGTTAAAGTCAGATTTTTTTAATCCGGATAAATTACCCGAAAGACATAAAAAACCTTATTGTATTGTTGTCCCGCCGCCAAACATTACGGGTTCTCTCCATATGGGCCACGCCTTGAACGCCACTTGCCAGGATATTTTAATTCGCTGGCGAAGAATGCAGGGATTTAAAACCTTATGGCTGCCGGGAACCGACCACGCTGGTATCGCCACTCAAAACGTGGTGGAAAAAGAATTAAAAAAAGAAGGCAAAACAAGGTTTGATTTGGGCAGAGAAAAATTCATTGAAAGAATTTGGCAATGGAAAGAAAAATATGGAAACATAATTTTGGACCAATTTAAAAAATTGGGCTGTTCTCTGGACTGGTCAAGAGCCCGTTTTACTTTAGATAAAGAATATACTGAAGCAGTTAAAACTGCTTTTTTACATTATTATAAAAAGGGCTGGATTTATAAAGGAGAAAGAACCGTTAATTGGTGCCCGAGATGCAGAACCTCTCTTTCTGATTTGGAGGTTGCCTACCAGGAGGAACCTGCCGAACTCTACTATATAAAATACGGCCCCCTAACCATAGCTACCGTAAGGCCTGAAACAAAACTGGGAGACACGGCCGTGGCCGTCAATCCAAAAGATAGCCGCTATAAAAAATATATTGGTGAAACGATTGACATTGAAACGGTTTTGGGGCCGGCCAGAATGAAAGTTATCGGCGAGGAATCAGTGGACATGGCTTTTGGCACGGGAGCCATGAAAATTACTCCCGCTCATGATATCCATGATTTTGAAATGGGTGAAAAGCACAATCTTGAAAGAAAACAAGTTATTGGGCCCGATGGCAGAATGACAAAATTAGCTGGTAAATATGCGGGGCTAACGATTCTTGAAGCCAGAAAACAGGTTGTTGAAGACATGAAAAAAATCGGCATTTTAGAAAAAGTTGAACCCTATACCCATAATATCGCCCGCTGCTATAGGTGTAATACTACAATTGAACCTATTTTGTCTGAGCAATGGTTTTTAAAAATGAAGGAATTGGCAAAAATGGCAATTGAGGCGGTAAAATCCGGCAAAGTGAAATTTATTCCGAAAAAATGGGAAAAAATTTATTTTGACTGGTTGAAAAATATAAAAGATTGGTGTATATCAAGGCAAATTTGGTGGGGTCATAAAATCCCGATAGAAGGAGTTGAAGATGTTTTGGATACCTGGTTTTCTTCGGCTTTATGGCCTTTTGCCACTTTGGGCTGGCCCAAAAAGACAAAAGATTTGGAGACTTTTTATCCTACGGACGTTTTATCAACTGACCGGGGAATTATTAATCTTTGGGTAGCAAGAATGATTTTTTCCGGAATAGAGTTTATAGAAAAAATTCCTTTCAGAAATGTTTACATCCATGCTACTGTTTTAACCCGAGAAGGAAAAAGAATGTCAAAATCTTTGGGAACCGGAATTGATCCCATAAGCCTCATTGAAAAATACGGAGCCGACGCCACCAGGTTTGGTATTTGCTGGCAGATTATGACTAGCCAAGACATTCATTTTATTGAAGATAATATTGTAATGGGAAGAAAATTTTGCAATAAATTATGGAATGCCAGTCGATTTGTAATGTTTCAGATCTCTTCTCAAAAAACCCTCCGACTTCCCGCAAAAACAGCAGAATTGCAGAAACAAAAACTGAATAAGGCGGATAAAACAATATTAAAATCTTTAGACAAAATAATAAATTTAGTGAATAAAGATCTGAATAATTTTCACTTTGGCCAGGCGGCTCGGAGGTTATACTATTTCTTTTGGCATGATTTCTGCGATAAATATATTGAAGCTTCAAAATCAAAAATCCATAATCCAAAATCAAAGACCGAAAAAGAAAACACTGAAAAAGTTTTATTATACGTATTATTAACTTCCTTGAAAATCTTACATCCTTTCCTTCCCTTTATCACCGAAGAAATTTATCAAAAACTTCCCTTTAAAGATAAAAAAATGCTAATAATAGAAAACTGGCCCCGTTAGAAATCTGTTTTAGTGATACTGTTTTGGTTAAATTAAAGAATATAACTTTACAGCATTATTTTATTCAAAGGTTTATGAAAAAATTTTATTTTCAAAATTTTTTCACCAAAGATTTCTAACAGGGCTGGCCCAAATAGAAAATTCGCTCAAAATTATATGAACTATCTTTATTATGTTTTTTTAGGGGTTTTACCAAGCTTTATCTGGCTTCTTTATTTTTTAAGAAAAGACGTCCATCCCGAATCCAATAGAATGGTTTTAAGAATTTTTTTATACGGAATGTTGGCAACTTTACCAGCTATCTTATTGGAATGGGGAACTAATGATTTTATATCGGCATTGTTCAAAGAATCATTCCTAGGACAAATCCTTTATTTTTTTATCGGAGTGGCATTTATAGAAGAATTTTTGAAATATTTAGTCGTCAGAAACAAAGTTTTGTCTCATCCCGAGCTTGATGAACCGACAGACGTAATTCTTTATCTTATAATTGCCGCTCTTGGCTTTGCCGCTTTTGAAAATATTTTATGCTTAATCAGATACAGAATTTTTGAAGAAATACTTTTCGTCACTTCTTTCCGATTTTTCGGAGCGATATTTTTACACGCCCTTTGTTCGGGAACTTTGGGATATTTCTTAGCTTTATCGTTTCACAAGCCAGAAAATAAATTAAAATTATTAACCATTGGCTTCGGTTTAATTACTTTTTT
>JBGOYX010000057.1:0-3679 GCA_041479865.1 Minisyncoccia bacterium | reverse complement strand
TTTGTGATACCTATGCCTCCGACAATAATGGCAATGCTGGCAAAAGCGATAATAACCATCTGGATTATGCCCAAGATATTACCTGCTATCTGGCCCATCTTTTCCGAAGTAATGACGGAAAAATCAGCTTCGTCAGTCCCAGCTCTTCTTTTTCTTGTTTCTTTCAAAGCCTCTTCGATTTTTTGAGCTACAACGTTTTCATCCACTCCGTCTTCCAGTTTGACCATGGCGTAAGCAGCAGTCCCCCGTTTTTCTCCGGTAATGTCCTGATAGACTTTCATATCCATATAGACCATGCTGTCGTCCTGCTTACTTCCCAAAGAATTCAAAACTCCTGCCACTTGGAATTTCCTTCCTTTTATCGTTATTTCTGAACCGGCCTTCAATTCTTTTGAGAAAATTTCACTGGCTATCTGGGAACCGATTAAAACTTCGTTTCCTTTGCTCGGCCATCTTCCCTCAGACAAGCTCCAGCCCTGGAAAATGCTTAGAATATCCAGACCTTCTTTCCACGGATCATAGCCGGCTATGGCTATTTGCTTTGATTCTTCCTTAAACCTGGCAATAGCTCCCGTATAAGAAAACCCTAAAACCTTGTCTACGCCTTCTGCTTTTTTAATCGCTTCAATATCTTCTTTCTGCAGCTTTGCGCCCCCAAACATCATGGATGTAAGTAAATCTTCATCGCTACCCGGCATAACCATAATCATCTCTCCGCCCATGCCCTGCAACTGCTGATTAATGGTTGATTTCAATCCTTCTGACAAGGAAAGCAGGGAAATTATTAAAAAGACGCCAATGACAATACCTAAAATAGTAAGAAAGCTTCTCAATGATCTTGTCCTGATATTCCTTATAGCAATATTAAAATATTCTTTTAAATTATCCATAATAATTCAAGGTTCTCGCGAAGCGAGGTTCTTAATCCGTTAGGATCAAGGTTCTCGCGAAGCGAGGTTCTTAATCCGTTAGGATCAAGGTTCTCGCGAAGCGAGGTTCTTAATTCTTCCATAAAAATTCTTTAGCAGTTGAATGGTTTTCAATTATTTTTCCGTCTTGGATATTTATTGTCTTTTCGGCGTAATTGGCGATATTTGCGTCATGAGTGACAACGATAACTGTTTTACCTTCTTTTTTGTGAAAATTTGTCAGTACTTCCATTATTTTTTTGCCAGTAACAGAATCTAGGTTTCCAGTCGGTTCATCAGCAATTACCACTTCCGGATTGTTGGCAAAAGCTCTGGCAATTGCCACTCTCTGTCTTTCACCTCCTGAAAGTTCTGTTGGCTGATGAAAAATTCTGTCTTCCAATCCAACCGAAATTAAAATTTCTTTTGCTCTTTTCTCTCTTTCTTCCAAAGGAACTCCCTGAAAAGTCATTGGCAATATCACATTTTCAATTGCCGTGAGATTCGGTAATAAATTAAATTCTTGAAAAATAAAACCGATTGTCTTTCCTCTTAATTGAGACAACCCATCTTCTGAAAGAGTGTTAATATCTCTATTTTCTAAAAATACTTTTCCTTGGGTTGGAACATCCAAACATCCGATCATATTTAAAAGGGTTGATTTACCGGAGCCCGAAGGACCCATTATAGTCACAAAAGCACCTCGATTAATCTCGAGGTTTATTCCTTTTAAAGCAACCAGTTCCACTTTATCCATCTGATAAACTTTCCAAACGTTTTCTAATTTAATAACTGGCTCTGGCATTTATCATTTATTTTAAGATTACTTTTTCTCCTTCTTGAAGGCCAGAAACAATCTCTATCAAACCATCGCTTCCTTCAAGGCCCGTTACCACTTCCCTATCTTCAGCTTTTTTGTTTTTATAGCAGTTAGTAGGCTGATATATCGAATTACATTCGCTATAAACTTGAACAATTTTATTTCCGTTCTTTTTCTGAATTGCTTCCTGGGGAACAGTTAAAACATTTTCTTTCTCGGAAGTAATGATTTTGACATCGGCAGTCATTCCCGGCTTCACATTTTGGGGTAGTTCTTCATCAAAAACTATGGTCACTTTATAATAAACCACCCCCTCAATCAGTTCTTCAGCGGGGTCAATAACCGCAACTTTTCCCTTAAAAAATTTATCCGGAATAGAGATTAAAGAAATTTTTACCGGATTTCCAATTTCCATTTTAATAACATCCTCTTCATAGATATTCGCCTCTAATTCAAATGAAACTTTGGGTAAAATAGTAAGGAAAGCATCTTGCGATGTCGGCTGAACCAATTCTCCTTCTCTTTTATTAATTTTTATTATCTGTCCTTCAATCGGACTTTTTAGGGTCGCATCATTAATCTGATTTTCCAAAAGAGCTATTTGGGCTTCAGCCTGGGCCAGTTGGGCATTATAAAGACCGGCCTCACTTTGTTTGAGTTGATTTTCTAAGGTGGTAACTTTGGATTGGGCCGTATCAATGTCTATTTTATTGTTAATTTTAGTCAAAGAAATGTTTTGTTGGGCGCTTATAATATTAGAATAAACAGTATTAATGTTCAGTTTGTGGGTATCCAATGCGCTTTTGTCTGTACTTGAAATAATATCCTTATAAAGCATTGTCTCCATTTCTTTTCGAGCTTCTTCCAATCCTATTTTGACGTCAGAAAGAGCGTCTTCGGTTTTTGAAAGAGCAGTGTCAATGTCTTCATCTTTTGAGGTGTTTTTGGCGGCTTCAATATAAGATTTTATTTGATTGAAAGCTCTCTCAATTTTAATTTTATCTTCTAAAAGATTTATGCTCTGCTCATCGCCCCTGTTAAAATATGTTTCTCTTAAATAATTAATAAAAATTAAGGAATTATAAGTTTTTAAATAGGCATCATCTAAGGTAGCTGTGGCGTCTTTATAAACCTCTTCAATTGTTTCATCAGCTGCGGCTATGGTATCTTCTAATTTATCTTGAGCGTCTTTAAGAGAAATTTGGGCGTCTGATTTATTAGCATTGATTATATTAAAATTTGCTTCGGCTTCTTGAAGTTGAATATAAATCTGGGAAGTGTCAAGTTTAGCTAAATTTTGGTTAGCCGCAATATCATCGCCCACTTTTACGTAAATTTTTTCAATTTTTCCGGAATTTTTAAAATTAAGGTTTATTTCTTCTCCTTTTTTAACCTTACCTGTTTCTGAAACTTCTTGAGTAATTGTTCCCCGCTCCACTTCGGCCAAATTAAGTCCATTTTTACTCTTTTTGAAAAAAGCCTGATAAATGCTGAAAATTAATAAAACAACGAGAATCGGAACAATTATTTTTTTCTTATTTTTTATTGAGTTTAGAATTTGAAATAAATTTATTTTTATCATATTTTTGTCTAATGATTTTTTCTAATTAAAATTTTGTGCCAGTCGGAATAATCGTAAATTCCCTGAAAGACCCAACCACCTAAAATTCCGAAGGAGAAAGGAGCAAATGGGAGAGAAAATTTAAAAATTAATACTGAAATTAAAATTCCTAAACCAAACATCCAATGATGTAAATGCAACCGCCGATCTCCAATATTAAAAACCCTTGATTTAATTATTCCTAATTGGCCAGTTTTCTTTCCAGAAAGAATTTTTGAAATGATATAGCCAAAAATTATTCCAAAATAAATTTCCAAAGAAATTAATGCGATAGGTATAGTGAAAAAAATAATTTTTGACTTTATTAATCTGAATTTTATCATAGCGGGT
>JBGOYX010000056.1:0-3688 GCA_041479865.1 Minisyncoccia bacterium | reverse complement strand
ATCTTTGCAAGAAGCAAAAATTCTGGGTCTTAGGACGTAGTCCCAAGGCCTTTTTTATTGGAATTATTTATGATAAAAAGATTAAGAGGGCACTTGGCGCAGCGGTTAGCGCGTTCGCTTCACATGCGAAAGGTCAGAGGTTCAAATCCTCTAGTGCCCACAAAGTACTATTTACTTGACTGACTTTTTAGCTATTGTAAAATTTGCCAAAGGCATATTGTATATTATCGGAAACTTGCTTTTTAGTTTCCGATATTATAAAATTTAACAATGAGTAAGTTTGATATTATTATTGTTATTGTATTTTTTCTTGGCGTTATTTTATATTTAATTCACACAGGCGTTTTTAAATAAGCATTAATAAAATAGAGTAAAATATGAGCAAAGTTACAAAACTTTTAGGCTGGGTTATATTTTTTATCGGATTGGGAATAATTTTCTGGGCGATTTTCAGTTCTTATAATATTTTTACCGGAAAATCCCAAGCTCCGGATATTTTTAAAGTAGCGGAAGAAAAAATTACAACTCCGACTAAAGAAAAAACCCCCACTACCCAGGAGGAACTCCAGAAGGAGCTTCAAAACGCAATGGCTGAACAGTTAAAAGGAATTATACCGGCAGACACTCTACCTAAACTTTTGAATCTGCTTTGCTGGTCGATTTTTGCAGGGATTTTATTTTTCGGCGGAGGCCAGATAGCCGGATTGGGAATTAGATTAATGAGAAGTTAGAAATTAAATCTGATTTTAAATTTTCAAGAGACGCAGTTGAAAACCTGCGTTTTTTGTTTCTTAAATAAATGCTATACTTTTAAAAAGATATGTTTTTGAAATTGCCAAACGATACTGGTAAAACTTTCTGGACAAAACATTCCAAAAAGAAAATGAGACAATATCGCTTATCCGAAAAGCGAGTTTTAAGGGTTCTAAGAAAGGCAGAAAGAAAAGAAGAGGGGATAGCGCCTGAAACTTTTGCTCAAATGCAAACTACGGGCACAAAGAAAAATCCGACTGAAATTTGGATGATGTATGTATTACTAAGAAAACCAAAAGGAATTAGAATTATCAGCGCCTGGAGGTATCCGGGCAAAAGCCCGATTGGGAAAATGCCGCCGATACCGGAAGACACTTTGGAAGAATTGGAAAAAATGATAAAATATACATAATGTCAGAAGTATCACAAAGACAAAATATTCTTTTCGCCTGGGTTCTTTGGCACTTTTTTGATGTTCCAAAATTTATTTTAAAGACATGGCGGAATTATTTAGCTTTCAATCTTAATTATTTTTCAGTTCTTCAACTCTTAAAAACCATTTTTTCTCCCTGGCGTCAATACAAATGGTCTGCCGGCCGGGGGTTTGATATTCCGAGATTTTTTGAGGCACTTTTCTCCAATTTAATTTCCCGTATTTTAGGAGCAATAGTAAGAAGTGTTTTGATAGTTATAGGCCTTTCGATAGAAATTTTTATAATTTTTACCGGCCTTATTATTTTTTTAGGATGGTTTATTTTACCCATCCTTTTAATTTTAGGAATTTATCATGGATTTAGAATTACCTTTTAATTTAAAACGAACGGCTATTTTTCAGGCGGTTGTTTGGGAAGAAAGATTAGGTATCGATTTAATTAAAATTTTAAGAAAGATTTTAATTTGGCTATTTCTTTTTTCCTTTATTTTCTTTTTATATCTATTTTTAGCCAATAAATCTTTAGCTGAAGTTCATTCTAAATTCTTGGGATTATCAATTATTTCTTTGTCTTTTTTTCTGATTTTTTGGCTGATTGAAAAATTTTTTGAAACAAAATTTAAAAAACCTTCCTTAAAATATACTCTGGAAGAAGCAATAACCAAACTGGAAGAGTTTCACCGAGCACATAAAGGGTTATGTGCTTCGGTAAATTTCGCCGAATTTTTGGACTTTGAGGCGGCGAAAGCCGTTTTCAGAGCAATTTATTTTTCAAAAAGAAAAAGATTTGCCGAAGTTCCCCCGGAAGCTATTCTGTATTTTCTTTTAGATGAAAGAAATCCGAAGATAAAATTCATTTGCTACAGGGCGATTTTGGACCTAAAAATCATTAAAAACGAGATAAAAGAATATTTAAAAAAAATTCAGGCGGGAGGGATTTTTTCCGAAAAATTCTCGCTTGAATCGGAAAAAATTATTTTTGAGGCGGCAAAAGTTGCCCAAAAAAAAGACAGAGAAAGAATCGGAGTAGGGGATTTATTGACTGCCCAGAGCAGCATTAATAAAAACTTCAAAAAATTCCTCGTTTTATCGGAAATTAAATCGGAAGATGTAGAAAATCTCAGTTGGTGGGCAGAAAGAATTGAAAAGATAATTGAGGAATCAAAGAAATTTTGGGAGTACAAAAATTTGGCTAAAAAAGGAACAATCGGCAGAGATTTCGCCGCAGGATATACTATAACCTTGGACCAATTTTCTACCGATTGGACGGAAATTATTAAAAAGAGGGGATTTAAGGAAATTATCGGCCATAAACAAGAGGTAGCTGCCCTTGAAAGGATTTTAGCCCGGCAAGAAATAAATAACGCTTTATTAGTGGGGGAGCCGGGAGCTGGCAGAGTAAGTATTATTCACGAATTAGCCAGAAGGTCGTTTTTTAATTTAAGTTTGCCCCAAATAAATTCAAAAAGGGTAGTTTCATTGGATATTGTTTCCGTGCTTTCAAGGTCCGGTTCAAACGAAGCTGCCGAAGCTATTTTGGACCGAGTTTTTCGGGAAGCGATAACGGCAGGAAACGTAATTTTAGTCATTGATGATTTTCATAATTATATCGGTCAGGAGCAAAAACCGGGAGTAATTGATATTTCAGGAGTTATTTCTCCTTATTTACACCTGCCTCACTTTCAAATAATCGCCATTACCAATTTCCCCGGCCTTCATAAATTCATTGAACCTTATCCTTCCATTTTAAATCTTTTTGAAAAAGTTGAAGTGGCTGAAGTCCCGGAACAAGAAACAATTCAAATTTTGGAAGACCTTACTTTAAATTTGGAGCGGAGATACAAACTTTTTGTCACCTATCAGGCAATCAGAGATATTGTCAAATTAAGCGCCCGTTACCTTCCCCAAACGCCTTTTCCCAAAAAAGCGTTGGATTTATTAGATGAAATAATGGTTTATGTTTCTCATTACACGAAAAGTAAATTAGTATTAAGCGAACATGTGGCAAGGGTAATTTCTGACAAGACCCAGATTCCGGTGGGAGAGGTCGGACTTAAAGAAAAAGAAGTTTTGCTGAATTTAGAAAAACTTATTCACCAGAGAATTATTAATCAGGAAGAAGCGGTAGAAGAAATTTCTTCTGCAATGAGGAGAGCCCGGGCTGATATTACCGTCAGGAAAGGACCCATGGGCGGATTCTTATTTTTAGGTCCGACTGGGGTGGGGAAAACGGAAACCTCAAAAGCATTAGCTGAAGTATATTTTGGTTCGGAAGACAAAATGATTAGATTAGACATGTCAGAATTCCAAAATATCCAAGACATTCCAAGGTTATTGGGTTCGGAGGGGGTGGAAGGATTGTTGACCACACCGGTGAGAGAAAGTCCTTTTTCCTTGATTTTACTGGATGAAATTGAAAAAGCTCATCCCAATGTTTTAAATTTATTCTTACAGGTTTTAGATGAAGGTCACTTAACGGACGGTTTAGGCAAAAAAGTTGAT
>JBGOYX010000055.1:0-3710 GCA_041479865.1 Minisyncoccia bacterium | reverse complement strand
CTTTTCCATAAAACAAAAAAGGAGGTTTAATTCCTCTAATTTTAACACAAAATCGGCTTAATTTAAACTCGCTTTTCGCTTATTCACAATCACCACGAACTCTCCTTTAATTTTATCTTTTTCAATTTCTCCTATTACTTTTCCGATATTGCCTCGATAAATCGTTTCAAATTTTTTAGTTAGTTCACGCGCCACAACCATTCTTAAATTTTGATTCAGAATTTTTAATTCATTTAAGGTTTTTAAAATTCTATGGGGCGACTCATAAAAAATTACAGGATATTTTAAATTCGCCAACTGGCGGATTATTTCTTCAAAGAATTTTTTTCTTTTTCTTTTGGCGGGCGGAAAACCCATAAAAATGAATTTATCCACTGGAAAACCGGAGATACTGGCTGCCGCCGAAACTGCCGAAGGGCCGGGAACGGGAATAATTTTTACTTCTTCGTTTAATGATTCTGTTATTTCTTCAATTAATTTATTTCCAGGATCAGAAATTCCCGGGGTGCCGGCATCTGAAACTAAAGCTAAGTTTTTTTCCAGCCTTAAGAGATTAATAATGTAATCAATTTTCTGAAGTTTTGAATGTTGGTGATAGCTTAAGGTCGGCGTTTTTATCTGATAATGCTCTAATAATTTCTTAGTAGTTCTCGTGTCTTCGCATAAAATTAAATTAACCTCCGTTAAAATACGGAGGGCTCGCTTGGTTATATCTTCCAAATTACCAATAGGAGTGGCGACAATATATAGTACGCTCATATCGATTTTAAAATATTACAAAACAACCGTTTTTTCTTCTTGTTTTTTCTTCAAGAAATCCCTTATAAATTCAAATAAAATCCCAAAGAGAGGAATAGCCAAAACCGCTCCTAAAAAACCCCAAAGGGTTCCACCAATTGCCAAGGCAACCAAAACTAAAGCTGGCGGTAACCCAACAAATTTTCTGGTTAATATTGGCGTAAGAATGTTACTTTCCAACTGTTGAATTAAAATAAAAACCACTAAAACAAAAACCGCCCTTAAAAAGTTATCTACGGAAACAACAAGAAAAATAATGATTCCGGCAATTAACGGCCCGACTATAGGAACAAAGTTAGTGGCTCCTGCCAATAATCCCAAAGATAAGGGATATTTTACGTTGAAAAGTAAAAATGTAAGATATGAAATTAGTCCGACAAACAAAGCTCCTAAAATTCTTGAAAGAAACCAACCATCAACTTTAGTTTGGCACTTTTTCCAAAGAGAAAGAGCATAGGCCTCGTATTTTTTAGGAAAAAGCAAACTTAAACTTTTCTCAATCGGTTTTTCTTCCAAAGATAGAAAAATAGCAACAGTTAAAACAAACAAAGTTGAAAAGATGCCTCCGAAAATAACAAAAAAAGCATTAAAAACATTGGTCGCTATCTTTTCAAAGTGCCCGCTTAAAAGATTAATAAAATTCTCTAAATTTTCAAAAGCCGGTATCCCCAATCCTTTCAGAGATGGAGAAATTTTTTCAAAATATTGGGGGAAATTCTTAGAAAAATTAGAAATCTCAGAAACAAACACGGAGCTAGTTGAATAAATAAAAAGGGCAATTAAACCAAAAACAAAAAGATATATAAAAACCGTAGCGATTACTCTTGGAATTTTTCTTCTTTGTAAAAAATCAATTACTGGATTAAACAAAACAGAAATTATTAAAGCAAAAATAAACCAAACAACGATATT
This sequence comes from Minisyncoccia bacterium, assembly GCA_041479865.1. Taxonomy (GTDB): domain Bacteria; phylum Patescibacteriota; class Minisyncoccia; order Minisyncoccales; family JBGOYX01; genus JBGOYX01. The sequence continues at coordinate 2,000 of JBGOYX010000055.1, read as the reverse complement.
CCGAATTAAATAAAAAATATAAAAACCGAGAACGGCTATTGCTATCTTGAAAATTGATTCCCAAGAAATGTCCAATGTTTTTTCTTGACTCATAATTTTAGATTTTTAATAATTTTTGGAAGCTCGCTTTATCCTTAAAGGGACCTATCAAGGCTAAATTTAATTTTTTTGGCTGGAAAATTTCTTTCGCTACTTTTAGAATATCATCTTGCCTGACTTTATCAATCTTTTGGCATTCTTTTTCAGGAGTAGAAATTTTATTCTCTAAAATCTCTTGAGAACCGAGATAAGCCGCCCAAGCATCGGAAGTTTCCAGCCCCAATAGAATATGCCCCTTAATATTATCTTTCGCCCTTTGAAGTTCTTCTTTCGGGACCTTTTTTTCTTTGAGTTTTTTATATTCTTTCAAAATAATCTTTATCGCTTCTTTGGTCCTTTTGTTATCAATTCCGGCGTGAGTAACTAAATATCCCGTATCGGTGTAATCTTCGGACATTGTCCTGATATAATAAGCCATTCCTCTTTTGTCTCTGATTTCAATAAACAGCCGGGAGCTCATAATTCCGCCCAAAAGATTGGAAAGAACGGCTAATGGATATTTTTTAGGTGAAAAAATATTATAAGCCCTGACGCCCAGAGTTATGTGAGTTTGATCTGTTTCTTTTTCCTGGAGCAAAACTTGGGGAAATTTTTGCTTTTCAATGACTGGTTTTTTGGATAGAGTTTTAATTTTTTTAAATTTTCCGAAAAAATTTTTAACTTTTGAAATTGCTTCTTTTTCTTTAAAGTTTCCCGCCAAAGCAATAACGACATTTTTCGCTCCGAATTGCGATTTAAAATAATTTAAAATATCTTTTCTGGAAATTTTTCTGACTATTTCTTTTTCTCCTGCAATTGGCCAACCAGCAGGCTGATTTCCATATAAAAGCTCTTCCCAAAGGTCTAAAATATGAGTTTGAGGATTATCTAAAAACATATTAATCTCTTCAATAATCGCCATTTTCTCTTTTTTCATTTCTTTTTCTTGAAAAAGAGAATTAAAAATCATATCAGACAGAATATCACAAGGTAAATCAAAATGTTTTGAATCAACTTTAACCCAAAATCCCATTAATTCTTTACTTGTAAAAGCATTATAAACACCACCTACCTTGTCTAATTCTTTAACAATATCTAAAGTTTGAGGTCGTTTTTTTGTCCCCCTAAAAACAGTATGCTCTATTAAATGGGAAATGCCGTTTATTTCCTTTTTTTCATATTTTGAACCGGCGCCAACCAATATTAAAAGAGTAATAGCTTTGGTATTCTCCATCGGAAAAGTAATAATTCTTAAACCATTTTTTAGAGTGGTTTTGCGAAACATGTTTTTGTATTTTTGGCACGAGTATCAAGACAAAAACTTAAATTGAAGAACATTTACAGTATAAACACCAAGGATTCACCAAATCACATGAAGCACACTGGCCGTCGCAACCCTCAATAAATGCACCTCCACCAAGCTTGCACGTTTTTCCAATCGATGCGCAGTAACTTGAACAACTTGCGGTGGCTGGTACTCTTAAATGACATGTGGACGGAGCAAATGTTGCCGTCACTGATTTATTTGATGTCATTAAAATATTACAAACTCCTGTTCCAGAGCAAGCCCCTGACCAACCTGTAAATGTGGAGGCTAGATCTGGCGGAGATGGATAAGCATTTAGAGTGACAGAAGTTCCATAATTAAAATCAAATGAACAGGTTGAGCCGCAGTTAATACCGGAAGGGGAAGAAGAAACTATGCCTGTACCAGCACCAGATTTGGAAACGGTTAGGGTGTAAATAATTAAATTAAATGTTGCTGTCACTGCCACATTAGAGTTCATTGTAACAGTGCAGGTGCTAGCACCGGAACAAGCTCCTGACCAGCCAGCGAAAGTGGAGCCTGTATCAGGAGAAACATTTAAAATAACAATAGTGTTTGGAGAATAGGATTCTGAACAATCTGTTCCGCAATCAAT
>JBGOYX010000054.1:0-3873 GCA_041479865.1 Minisyncoccia bacterium | reverse complement strand
TTTCTTTAATTTTTTTAAAAATTGCTTGAATTTTTGGGCTTAAACAAGCTATCTCTCTGTCGTTAATAAATTCCAAAGCTTCAGGATGTTTTAAAATTAATAACATAATAATAAATCTTTCTTCCAAAAGTTCTCTCCTCGTCTTTGTGGGAAGATTTATTATTTCTTCGGGCTCTAACCCGAAAACCTCTTCTTCTAATTTCACTTTTTTTAACTCTTCAACAATGTTCTCTTCCTTTACTTCCAATTCTTTAGCCAGTTTTTGGATCCAAAAAGATTTTTCAATTTGATTTGGAATTCTTTTTATCACCGGCAATAAAATTTTTGAAATTTCTCTTTTCCCTTCCGGATTTTTCGGGTCTTTTTTAGAAAAAGCCGATTCAAAATAGAAATCAAGAATTGATTTCGCGCCCTCCACTGATTTTTCCCATTCTTTCGGATTTTTTAAAATAATATCAGCTGCGTCTTTTCCCTCGGGAAGACGAATTATTTTTATATTAAACCCCTGATTTTGAGCCAAATCAATCCCCCTTTTAGTTGCCGTGTCTCCGGCAACATCCATATCAAATCCTAAGGTTAAATTTTCCGTATATCTTTTTAAAATTTTCAATTGATAAGGAGTTAAAGCGGTGCCAGAGGTGGCTGCCACGTTAATGGACCCTGCCTGGTGACACATTATTATATCTGTATAACCTTCAACCAAAATACAATTGTCTTTTTTCCTGATTTCCACTTTCGCCCTGTCTAAACCGTATAAAATCCTACTTTTATCGTATAAAATCGTGTTTGGAGTATTTACATATTTTGCTATTTCTGTTTTATCTTTTTCTTTAAAAACCCTTCCTCCAAACCCTACCACCTGAGAGTTTAAATCAAAAATCGGGAAAATAATTCTGCCCCGAAACCTGTCATAAAATGAACCTTGTTCGGAAGTCAATGCCAGCCCCGCCTTTCCAATTTCTTCTTTCTGATAACCTCTGGAATTTAAAAAATCCGATAACCCCTGCCAGACGTCAGGAGCATAACCTATCCTCCATTTTTTAATGCTGTCTTCTAAAATTCCTCTTCCCAAAAGATATTTTTTGGCTTCCTTTCCAGTTGAACTTTCTTCCAATTGTTTTTCAAAAAACTTTGTTGCCCATTCGCAAATCTCATATAATCTTTGTCTTTCGGTTCGCCAAACTGCCGATTCTTTTGTTAAGGGCTTTAATTCCACCCCTGCCCTTTGAGCTAAAATGCGCAAAGCATCGCCAAATTCCACCCCTTCAATTTGCATTACAAATTTAAAAATGTCGCCGCCAATTCCGCAGCCAAAACAATGCCAGATTTGGCGGGCCGGGGAAACGAAAAAAGACGGTTTTTTTTCAGAATGAAAAGGACAAACCGCCCGGTAGTTTGCTCCGGCTTTTTGAAGCTTAATATAAGAACTAATAACTTCCAAAATATCAAGCCGATTTTTTATTTCATCAATTGGACTTTGCATTTTGTTTCGGCTTTAAAGAGTAAGAACCTGCCTATGGCAGAACCTTGAACGCCTTCGGCGTACTCTAAGAACCTGACTATTTCGTCAGGACCTTGTTTTTCTCGCGTGGCTTCGAAAAATAGAAAATATAAATAATTTCCAAAATTGCCAAAGTATTTACAAGCAACAAGACAATAAACCACCATTTGTGGGAATTTCTAGCTGCCTTCCATAAAGCTACTCCTTTCCAAGGTATGGTCCAAACTAAAATTAAATATAAAATTGGTGAATTAAAAAGAAATTGTTCCATTTTTTAAAAAAATAATTTTTTAGATTTATCGACCTTTTATTTTCCGAATTTAACCTCGTTAGGATTTTTTTCACCCTTCAGAATTTTATCTACCATTTCAATTTCTTCTGCTATCCCCGATATCAAATCGTAATTTTTCGCCTCCTCTACGGTTACCCATTTAAAATCTACATTCTCTTCGTTTAATTTCACCTCTCCCGACTCCCATTCGCACCAATAACTTAGAGTCGCAACCGGAATATTGTCGGGTCGGATAAAAACCAAGTCTAAAAGATAATTAAGTTTGCCCACCTTCAAACCAACTTCTTCTTCTATTTCTCTTTTCAAGGAATTTTCTATCGCATAGTACCAAGCCTCTGGAGTGGTTTTTGGAGTATCAATATAATCTGTGGTTTCTAATCCCCCGCCCGGCACCGTCCATCTGCCGGGAAAAACTTTTTTATCAGGACTTCTTTTTACAATTAAATATTTTCCGTCCTTTCTGATTATCGCCGTTGAAGTAATCCGATGAAGCTCTACGTTTTGAATTTCCATAAATTATTAAAATTCAAAGCCTTGAGAGTTGACTAATTTTTGATCTTCTAAAAAATTTTTAAATTCCGAAGAGATGGAAGATAAGGTAAAAATTTTTCCGTTCTCCAAAATTTTCGGGTCCACATATCTAAATTTTTTCTTTAATACTCTCTTCTCACCTAAATTTAACTTTTCTAACGGTTTTTTCCTTAATTTTTCTAAAATATTTATTAAATCTCTGTTTTTGCTGTCGTAAATTTTTTTAATGATGAAATTATCGTTCTGATAAAAATCGTCTAAAAGCAAAATTTTTTTATCTAAGGCTTTTTGAAAAATCTGAGAAAAATAATAATATCTGCCAACCGCCTCGTATCCGCCCCAATGTTCCGTTTGACATTTTAAATAATTCCTTGCGAAAGCCTCGGCAATTTTTAAATCAGTAAAAACAATACTACCATTAAAATTAATCAATTTACTCAAATAATCCTGAATGGCTAACGGATTTTCCCAAAAATAATCTCTAAAGGTGTAGTCCATTCTGTCAGCACATAAATCAGGTATTTCCCGCTCCAAGAGCCCGAAATTTTTAATCTCTGAAATTTTCAAAGGATCTAAACCATATTTTTTAAGGATTTGAACAACGCCCGATTTCAAAATAAAATCTTTATGAGTTTTATCCTGATAATCTTCATTTTCACTGCCACCACCAATCCAATCAAAAACGTGCGAGAATGCAGTATGTGAAACATCATGTAATAGTCCAGCCACCTGTTCTTCTAAATCCCCGCCGATTTTCTTTAAAAGTGACATCACGCCAACTGAATGTTCAAATCTACTGTAACCAGGAACGTGATAAAAATTATCTGGAATCCCGTATTGGGTAATATTTTTCAATCTTTGAAGCGGTTTTGACTCTATTAATTCTAAAATTACGGGTTCTTCTATTTTAATTTCTCCATAAATTCTGTCTTGATAAATCATATAGTTTTCACTTTTCGTTCCAATCTGTTCCTTTTCTTTTGGCGTCTTTTTTTGTAAATCCTTTCGGATACCTTTTTCTAAGTTTTTTAATATTTTCTGCCAAAACTTCATCTAAATTCCAATTAAAGTAATTGCAAATCATTGCCGCATACCATAAAGTATCTCCAAGATTTTCTCTGATGCCAGTTGTCTGGTCATTTTTGTGAGAAAAGGTTTTCTTAATACATCCGGCTAAATCACCTGCTTCGCCGGCAATGCCCAGTCCCCAAGTTAAGATTTCTTTTTCTTTATCCTTAAATTTTTGAGCGGTCTTTTTGCAAAGATTCTGATATTCTTTCAGATTTTTTACTTTATTTTTAGCCATCTTAACAAAATTTTTATCTAAATTAAATTATTCTTTAATTTCGCAGAATTCCCCCAAAACTTCTTTGGCTTTTTCAAGATTTTTTTCTTCAACTAAAATGTAATTTGTTTCGTAGGTTGAGATATTGAATATGCTGATTCCATTGTCGGCTAAAGGCTTGGATAAAGCAGAAATAACCCCCACTGAATACATATCAACGACGCCTTCCAACCTGAAAGCTCTCCAGTCTTTTTCGAATAATAC
>JBGOYX010000053.1:0-3930 GCA_041479865.1 Minisyncoccia bacterium | reverse complement strand
TCATTTTTATTTCCAGTACCTTCCAAATAACATAAAGCAGAGAACGGAAAGAAATGTTAGAATTGGAAAAATACATTTTACCCGAAATGAAAGTAATTTGGGAAAGAGAAAAAAGGTATAAATTATGGGAGATTATTGAGATAGCGGTTTTAGAGGCAAAAGAGGAACTTGGATTAATTCCTGTGGGTATTGCGGTAAAGGCAAGAGCCACTGTTAAATTTACCGTAGAAGAAATTGATGAAGAAGATAAGGGAAGAGACCAGGAAATGGTTAGTTTCTCTGCCGTGGAAAAAAAATATTTAGCAAAGGAAGTAAAACCTTTCTGGCATGGCGGTTTGACTTCCTTCGATATCTGGGAGCCAGCTCGGGCGGTCCAAATGAAGGAATCACTGTTCCTTATCAAAGGAGTCCTGAGAAATCTGATTAGAACATTAAGGAGAATAGCTGAACAGAATATGTATGTTGAGGAAATCGGTCGCACTCATGGCGTCCATGCCGAACCTATCACCTTTGGGTTGAAAATTGCAAACTGGTTTGATGAACTAGAGCGTCAACTCAAAAAATTAGAAAGAGAAGAATCAAGATTAATAGTAGGTAAAATTTCCGGAGCGGTCGGCAATTATGCTAATATTGACCCCCGGATTGAAGTGATTGTTTGCAAAAAGCTCGGCATTAAGTCGGCTAAAATTTCCAATCAAATTGTCAGCCGTGATCGCCACTATAATCTTTTGGCCATTTTATCTTCAATTAATAATTCTCTGGAAAAATTTGCAACAAATATACGAATTCTCCAACAAACAGAGATTAGCGAGGTTGAAGAGCTATTTTTCGAGGGCGGCGGCTCATCGGCTATGCCACACAAGAGAAATCCAAACAAATCAGAAAGGGTTTGTTCTTTGGCCAGGATCCCGCGAGCATTTACTATTGTCGCTGGAGAAAACCAGGCTCTTCAATGGGGAGAACGTAGTTTAGACGAATCAGCTAATGAAAGGTTTACTATACCACTTACATTAATGATCTCGTATTACAACATTAGGTTGTTTGACGAGATAATGATGGGGTTGAGGATAGACACAGACAGAATGCTGGAAAATCTTAATTTAACAAAAGGCGTAATATTTTCTGAAGAGGTAATGCTTGCTTTAACTAAAAAAGGTATGGCCAGAGAAGACGCACGTCTTCTTGTCCAGAAATTATCTCAGCAAGCTTGGAAAGATAGATTAGATTTCCGAGAATTGTTAAAAGCACAACCGGAAATCACTACCTTATTATCTCCCGAAGAAATTGATAAATGTTTTACTCTAGATCATTATTTGAAAAATATTGATCAGATTTTTGCCCGATTCGGAATAAAATCGAAAGGAAAGGAAGGATAAAAATGGAAAGTAGGGTAGTTACCACAGTTTCCATTCCTGGTTTTGTTTGGACTTCAGGTAAGGTAAGAGAAAGAGCCATAGTTGATTCGGCATTAGGATACCTTATTTTTGTAACTACTGATCGAATTTCTGCCTTTGATGTGGTTTTGCCAACTCCAATTCCTGGAAAGGGCTGGGTTTTAAATCAACTCTCGATTTTCTGGAAGAAATTCCTGGAGGGAATTGTACCAAACGATCTAGTTAGTTCCGATGAAGCAACCTATTTAGCTTTTCTTGGCCAACTTTCACCTGAGTTGAAGGAGGCTTTAAAAGGAAGAACGGTATTAGCAAAAAGTGTTGAAGTGATTCCGGTTGAATGTGTGGTGAGAGGCTATATTTCAGGTTCTTTTTGGGGAGAGTACCAGAAAATGCGAGGGGGAAAACTGCTTCCCTATAAGGTTTCAGTTCACGGCTATGAACTTCCTGGTGATCTCCGAGAGTCAGATGAGCTATTAATACCAATTTTCACCCCAGCCACCAAATCTCCTCAAGGACACGATATAAACCTCAGTTATGAGGAAATGGTAGATCATTTGACCATATGGTTTATTAAACATCCTGAGATTCAAAGGTCAACTAACGCCGAACTCTTAGCCCAAAACCTCTGCTCAACTAGCCTGGCTTCTTATATGGTAGCTAGGGAATACGCTAAAAAGCGAGGGATAATTATTGCTGATACCAAGTTTGAGTTCGGTATCGTTAATGGAAGGCTTACCCTGATTGACGAAGTTCTGACTCCTGATTCATCCAGATTTTGGGATTCGACAACTTATGAACCCGGGAGAACACCGCCTTCGTTTGACAAACAACCTGTACGTGATTGGCTGGTCAAAGAAGCTCAATGGAATAAAGAACCACCAGCGCCAGAATTACCTCCTGAAGTGGTTACAGCCACAACCAAAAGATATCAAGAGGCATATTCGCGCCTTACTGGGTCATCCTTATAGGATGACCTTTTTAATTATATTTGAGCGAAGCTAGAATATATAGCTCTGCCAAAATAAGGCAGGTTTATATTTTTTGATTTAAATTAATAAAAAAGTTAAAATATATTTATGAAGGCAAAAATTTTAGATGGTAAAAAATTGTCAGAGAAAATTTTAGGAAAGCTTAAAAAGGAGATCGAAAGCCGCCGTTTGAAATTGAAATTGGCGGCGGTTTTGGTTGGAGATAATCCAGTTTCTAAAATTTTTATAAAACAGAAAAGAAAAGCTTGTGAAAAAATAGGCATTGATTTTAAGTTATTTAAATTTTCGGAAAAAATTAGCTCTAAAAAAATAAAAGAAAGAATTAAAAGAATAATTAAAAACTTTGATAATTCAGGGATAATAATCCAATTACCTCTTCCGAAAAAATTTGATACCCAAGAGATTTTAAATCTTATTCCCACAGAAAAAGATATTGATGTTTTATCAGAAAAAAGTTTGGGGAAATTTTATCAGGGAACATCAAAAATTTTACCCCCAACTGTCAATGGGATTCTATTTCTTTTGGAAAATTATAAAATTAAACTAAAAGGTAAAAACATTGTTATTGTGGGAGCGGGAAGATTGGTTGGTTTTCCCTTAGCCATTCAACTCTTAAAAGAAAAAGCCACCCTTTCAGTTTTAAACGAATTTACAAAAGATACCCCCTTTTTTACCAGAAAAGCCGATATTTTAATTTCGGGCGTTGGTAAACCAAATTTAATTGAAAGCAATATGGTTAAAAACGGGGTAATTGTAATTGACGCTGGTACAAGTGTAAAAAAAGAAAAGTTAGTAGGCGATGTTAATTTTAAGTCTGTTTCCAAAAAAGCAAGCTTTATTACGCCAGTCCCTGGCGGCGTGGGCCCCATGACCGTTGCCTGTTTGCTTGAAAATTTAGTAAAACTTTCAAAGAAAAAATGAATATAGATTTTTATATTTTTCAACAAATTAATCAATTCGCTGGAAGATGGATTTGGTTAGATAATATAGGGATCTTTTTTGCCAAGTATTTTGAATATTTCTTGATAATTTTAATTTTTTTAATCCCGCTTTTTTATAAAAAGGCGGGATGGAAAGTAATTTTTCAATCTTTTTTAGCGGCTATTTTGGCGAGATTCGGAATTGTGGAATTGATTCGCTATTTTTTTCCGAGGACTCGTCCTTTTGTCGAAAATCATGTCAATTTACTTTTAAATAAAATAAATGAATCTTCTTTTCCTTCTGGTCACGCCGCATTTTATTTTGCTTTGTCAACGGTTATTTATTCATATAATAAGAGAGCCGGCATTTTCTTTTTTATTGCCAGCTTTTTGATTGCGATTTCTCGAGTATTCGTTGGAGTACATTGGCCTTTGGATATAATAGCTGGCGTTTTGGTTGGCGTTCTTTCAGGTTGGTTAATTTTAAAATTGACAAAAACAAAATTAAAAAAAATAAATTAGGATGATAAAATATATTAAAAAGGTCGAATTTCGGTTAAATCAAAAAAGATAATAGATTATGGAAAAAGAACAAAAAACTAAAACAGCTTTAGGCATAAAACCGAT
>JBGOYX010000052.1:0-3991 GCA_041479865.1 Minisyncoccia bacterium | reverse complement strand
GAACTTTCATATTATCCCATTAACCTTATTGCTGTTCCCAAAATAGCAAAAACTATACTAAGAATTAAAAATCGCATTGTAACCTGATGACTGGGCCAGCCCTTAGCTTCAAAATGATGATGAATCGGGGTTGAAAGCCAGATTTTCTTTTTTCGGAATTTTTTGGATAAAAGCTGTAAAATCAAAGACCCGACTTCAATTACTAAGATACCAGCAATAATTGGCAAAATTACTACCGAATCAGTTAAAAAAGCAACTACGGCCATGGTTGAAGTCAGTCCCAAGATTCCTGTTTCTCCCATATAGAAACGGGCTGGCGGAATATTCCACCACAAAAAAGCAAAAAGAGTGCCAAGAATTACGGCGCAAAAAGCAGCTAAATCAGCTTTTCCTTGAGCAAAAGCAATAATGGTGAAAGCGCCGAAAATTGAAGCAAAGACACCGCCAGCCAAACCATCTAAGCCGTCAACCACTCCGCTTGCCCAGGAAGCCAACATTACTAAAACAAAAAGAGGGATAATCCAAATTCCGATGGTTAAATCAATACCTTGAGGGAAATTAAAAAGTAAGGGGATGTGGATTGAATTCCAACCAAGTTGGTAGTAAAACCAGAGTCCACCGATTAAACCAAATAAAGCCAAAATTAATAATCTTCTTTTAAAAGTCAACCCTTTGGCAATATACTTTCCTTTTCCAAAGACAACTAAAATATCATCAAATAAACCGATAATTGAGGCGACTACTAAGGCAAAAAGAGGTAGCCAGGTTTCACCCCGAGATAAAAAATTCATTTTTTTCAACCACCAAACATTAATAAAATGGGGAGCTAAAAAAAAGAAAAAAATCAAAATCAAAAGCGTCAGCCAGATTATCAATCCCCCGCCTCGGGGAACTGTCACTTCTTTATCTTTGTGCAAAGAATAAAAAACATCAGCATTATCTCCTGTGATTGTTTTATTTCTGGCTTCTTTTTTCCAGAATTTTACTTTATTTAAAAATCTGATTAAACAAGGAGAAAAAATAGCAGCAATTATTGCCGATAATGCTGCCAAAATAAAAACTTTAATTATATTAAAAGTAAAAAGGGTCATTTTTTGGATTTTTCCTTTATTTTAATATGGAGCTCTTTTAATTGTTCGTTTGATACTTCTGAAGGAATGTCCATCATTAAATCGCGATTGTCGCCAGTTTTTGGAAAAGCAATCACCTCTCTGATATTCGGTTCATTGCATAAAATAGCAACAAATCTATCAATCCCAGGGGCAATGCCTCCGTGAGGAGGAACACCGTATTCAAACGCCTCAAACAAGTGGCGGAATTTATTTCTTGCCTCACCTTTTTTATGTCCCATTACTTCAAACACTGCCTCCAGAACCTCTGGTTTATACGTTCTTAAACTTCCACCGCCGATTTCCTCTCCATTTAAAACAAAGTCATATTGGCAAGCTAAAATTTTATCAGGATTTTTCTTTAACTCTTTGATATCTTCGGTTTGAGGTCTAGTAAAAGGATGATGAACGGCATCCCATCTTTTTTCTTCTTTTTTCCACTCAAACATTGGGAAATTAATAATAAAAGCAAAAGCCAATTCATCTGGATTAGATTTGTTTTTTCTTAAATCGGGTTTATCGATTTTATATTTTTCCATAACATCCTTGTATCTTAAACGAGGAAAAGGAATTTGCTGAATTCTTTTTTCCGGGAAAAGATTTTTTACCAATTCAATATAAAGTTTTTCAGTTAGGTTTAAAATATCGTCTTGTTCCACAAAAGACATTTCTATGTCAAGTTGGGTAAATTCCGCTTGTCTGTCAGCCCGGGGGTCTTCGTCTCGGAAGCAACGAGGAATTTGAAAATATTTTTCCAAACCAGAAACCATCAATAATTGTTTATACTGTTGGGGGCTTTGAGGTAATGCGTAAAATTTTCCTGCCTGGAGACGGCTTGGGACAATAAAGTCTCTTGCTCCTTCGGGCGTTGATTTCGTGAGAATTGGAGTTTCAATTTCAATAAACCCTTCTTTTTGTAAAAAATTTCGTATAAATTGAATAACTTTTTGTCGTGTCTCAAAATTTTTTCTCAACCTTTCTCTTCTTAAATCCAAATAGCGATATTTTAATCTTATTTCTTCACCTATTTCGTAACCGGGGGTATCTATGGCGAAGGGTAATGTTTTTGCTTGAGAAAAAATTTCTAATTTATCGGGATGAAGTTCTATTTTGCCCGTTTCAATTTTCGGGTTTATCATTCCTTTTGGTCTTTCGGCAACAACACCCTCAACGCCAATTACCCACTCCGGCCTTACTTTTTGAGCCGTTTCATAAAGAGATTTATTTCGAGAGGAGCGAGAATCAAGGTTCTTGCCAACGGCAAGGTTCTTATCTTCCGGCGTGAATACCAATTGTAAAATGCCCGATTTGTCTCTTAAATCAATGAAAATAATTTTTCCATGCGATCTTATTGTTTGGGCCCAACCGCAAACTTTGACATTCTTACCGAAGTATTTTATTGTTTCTGCGTTTAGAATTCTTTGCATAATTTAGTTGTCTTTTCCAGTGAGATATCCGCGAATTTTCTCAATAATTTCTTGAGGAGTATAATTTGTTTTAATCAAATAATCCTTTACTCCAAGTCTTGCAGCTTCCCTTTTTGTTTCCGGATCATCATAATTTGAAAATGCCACCACTGGCACTGCCGCAGCTTCGGAAATGTCTTTTAGTTTTTTCAGAAATTGAATTCCATTTGCTTTTGGCAGTAAAATATCAAGTAAAACTAAATCAAACCTTTCTTTTTTAATAACCTTAATACCTTCTTCTGTTGAATCCACCAATTTAACGTCAAACCCTGACTGAATAAATTTATCCCGATACATTTCCCCTAAAATTTTTTCATCTTCAATAATTAAAATCTTTGGCATATTTTAAGTTATTGGTAATTCAATGTAAAAAATTGAGCCCTTGCCCTTTCCCTTGCTTTCTGCCCAGATTTTACCTTTATTCATTTCAACAAATTTTTTAGCCACATAAAGTCCCAAACCAACTCCCTCAGTATAAAGCCGTGTTCCAGCCGCTCCCCTTGAAAAACTTTCAAACATTTTTTCTAATTCGTAATTCGTTAAACCAACCCCGGTATCAGACGTAATAATTTGTAATTTATCATCTACTATTTGTATTTTAACAGTCACTCCCCCTTTCTCAGTATATCTTATCGCATTATCAATTACATTCATAATCCCCTGTCTTATTTTATCTTTGTCAACCAAAACTTTCGGCAGGGCTTTTTTTAGCGGTTCGTACTTCAAATAAATATCTTTTTCTTTTGCTTCGTTTTCTAATTCTTCCACCACACTGGGTATTATTTCTTCAATTGATATTTTTTCAAAATTCACTTCCATCTTCCCCGCTTCAATTCGGGAAACATTTAAAAGGTCATTAACTAATTTTATCAGCCTTTCATTAGAAGCGTAAATATTCTTCAACGGCTTTTCCATTTTTATTGGCGGTTTTCCATAGGTTTTTTCCAGCATCATTGAAATATAACCTTTTATCGCCGTTAAAGGCGTTCTTAACTGATGAGAGGCAATGGAAACGAATTCTGATTTCGCTTTATCCAATCTCTGTAATTCTTCATAAGCTTCTTTTAGTTCTTTTGTAGCTTTTTCTACTTCTCTTTCTAATCTAATGCTAAAATTTTTAATTTCTGAATATGATTTAGCGTTTTGGAGAGCAATTGATGCCTGATTTGAAAGAGTAGTTAAAAGTTCAATATCTTGTTGTGAATAAGGTTCGCCAGAGAGTTTGCTTCCTAAAACAATCATTCCAATAATTTTGTTTTCTAAAAGAAGAGGAAGACAAAGAGCAGCTTCAATTCTTTTCATATTTTCTTTTAAATTTTCTAATCTTGTTTTTACTTCACCCTTGCTAGTATCTTTAACAACCAAAGAAAGCTCTTCATAAATTAAAGATTTTTTGGTTTTTTCCAGCCAGATAGT
>JBGOYX010000051.1:0-4004 GCA_041479865.1 Minisyncoccia bacterium | reverse complement strand
TTTCAAAATCATTATCTTCACTTTTATCTGAAAGCCGGCCGGTTCTTAACCTCCACAAATCTACTCCGGAAATGCTTGAAATTAATCTGTCAACAATTTGGTCATTAGACATTTCCAAAGAAAACATTCCCACCGGGATCTTTTCTGCATTAGCGATATTTAGGGCAAGATTAAGGGCTAAAGCTGATTTTCCCAAAGAGGGTCTGGCAGCTAAAATAATTAAATCGGATTTTTGAAAACCCGCCAAAATATTGTCCAAATCATTGAATCCGCTTGATAACCCCCGAAGACCTCCCTCATGTTTTGACAATTTATCGATTCTTTCAAAGGCCTCTTCCAAAGTATCTTTCACCGCCACAAACTCTTGGGTTAATCCTTTTTGAGCGATGCTGAAAATTCTTTTTTCCGCTTCATCCACGAGTTTCTCGGTATCCTCCTTTTCATTAAAAGCCAGGGTTTCAATTTCCTGGCCGGCCGAAATCAAATCTCTTAAAACTCTTTTTCTTTGAATGATTTTAGCGTAATTTAAAACATGACTGGCGGTAGGAATACAATTTACCAGCTCGGTCAAATAACTGTTTCCGTCAATTTCTTCCAAAAATCCTTTTTCTTTGAGGCGGTTTGAAACCGATAAAAAATCAATCGGTTCTCCCTTTGCCCAGAGTTCCTGACAAACACTGTAAATCTCTCCGTGGTTTTTTTTGTAAAAATCTCCAGCCGTCAAAAAATCAACCACCCTGAAAATGGCATTTTTATCAAGCATCAGGCACCCTAAAACGCTCTTTTCTGCTTCAATTGATTGAGGTGGTAATTTTTCCGGCAGTTGATTGTCCGCCATACTTAGATAATATATCAAAATCTCTAGTTTCTGGCAAGAAAAGTAATATACTAATTCTCAACAAAATTTCCCCAACTTCACATTTCCTCTTGAAAAATTACTTGAAAAGCGTATAATAACGTTACTCCGATTATTCGGAAAATTAAAGAATTTAAAAGGAGAAAGAATGTAGCACCTTAAAAAAATAATCGCACTTTCTGAAAGGAGGAATAAATACTAAAAATGATAGCATCTGTTTCAGCGGGTATTAGCTTAGTCATTCTAGTCATCCTGATCGTCATCGTTTTCATATTGTATTATCTTTGGGGGGCAATAACTTTGCTATTTGTTTCAGACCAGTTCAACGAGGCAGATAGAAAGGGCGCCAGAGAAGAATTAAGGCGGATGAAAACAAAAGATTCTTCAGTTGATATCATGTCTTATTTAGGTGGTGACCCGACCAAAACCCAGGTAATCCTTCAATACGTTTATATTTTTAATCGCATTGGTGTCGGCATATGTTATAGAGCGTTAAGAAGCGACATAATCTTTAGATGTTGGCTGCCCACTTGGTTTATAGACACCTGGGAGACACTGAAACCATTGATTGATTCTGAAAGGCAAAGAAGAAAACTGCCTGAATTTGCGAATTCCGCCGAATGGCTTGTCAATGAATGCCGCAAAAAAATCAGGCAATAATCGAAGGAATATAGTAAAAAAGCGCCTTCCCATTGGGAGAGGCGCTATTTTTTTATTAAAAATATTTATATTTTCTTAATTTTTGGTCCTTCTTTAGTGTCTTCAATTTGATAGCCCAAATCTTTAACTTTTTTCCTGATTTCATCGGCTTTCTGCCAATTGCCTTCTTTTCTATGTTTCTCTCTGCTTTCAACTAACTTTAGCACGAAGGAAGGAATTTTTTCTTTCGGTTTTTCCCAAAAAATAAAATTGAAAATATTATCAATTTTTTTCAAAAATTCCAAAATATTAGCGGCGTCGGTTATACTTAATTGTCCCTTATCAATTAAAGAGTTGCCTTTATTTACCAAATCAAAAATTACTGCTATTGCTTTCGGTGTATTAAAATCGTCCTCCATCGCTGCGTCAAATTCTTTTTGGAATTTTAAAATTTTAAATTTAGAATTTATTTGGTATTTGGATTTTAAAATTTGGATTTTTCCTAAAAATTCGTCTATTCTTTCCAATTCTTTTTTTGTCTGAGAAATTAATTTCTCGTTGTAATCAATAGGGGAGCGGTAGTGATTTTTTATAATAAGAAATCTTAAAATACGAGAAGAGTAATTTTTTAGAAAATCCCCGATAGTTATGAAGTTCCCGAAAGATTTTGCCATTTTTCGTCCATTCACTGTTAAAAATCCCGTGTGAAGCCAGTATTTAACCATAGGTTTTTTTCCGGAAATCGCCTCCATTTGGGCGATTTCAGCTTCGTGATGGGGGAACATTAAATCTCTTGCTCCTCCATGAATATCGTATTGGGAGCCGAAATATTTTTCGGTAATAGCCGTATCTTCAATGTGCCAGCCAGGACGGCCTTGACCAAAGGGTGAAGGCCAGCTCAGTTCTCCTCCTGTTACTTGCCCTGAGCGTGTCGAAGGGGATACTTTCCACAGGCAAAAATCTCCTTTATTTCTCTTTCCTTTAGTTTCGTCTATTCTAGAAACGCCGTCTTCCGCTTGAATAATCGTTCTTCTGGATAGTTTTCCGTAATTTTTGAATTTAGAAATATCGTAATAAATCCCGTCTTTTAATTGATAGGCATAGCCATTTTTTATCAAGCGTTTAACCTGGCTTATTATTTCTTTGATATAATCGGTTGCCCGAGCGTATTCTGAAACGCTGTTTATCTTAAGGTTTTTTACGTCTTTAAAATACTCCTTCTCAAATTTTTTCGCCCATTTCAGGGACGAAACATTTTTTTCCTTTGCTCGGTCAATAATTTTATCATCAACGTCGGTTATATTTTGCAAATAAAAAACTTTATATCCTGCTTCTTTCAGGTATTTCACAATGATGTCAAAAATCACATAGGTTCTGGCGTGCCCTATATGAGAAAAATCATAAACCGTCGGTCCGCAGACGAAAAAATTCACCTTTTTACCATTCCTCGGCTTGAAAACCTCCTTTTTTCGCGTTAGAGTATTATAGATTTTCAGCATTAATTTATTTTACCCCTTTCTTTTTTAAAAAACAATAAATTTCTAACGGGGTTTATCACACTTTGATTTTTAGGAAAAATTATGCTAAAAATAATATATGTCGAATTTAGTATTGTATAGAAAATACAGACCGAAAACCTTCTCAGAAATTGTCGGGCAGGAACACGTGGTTCAAACCCTGACCAATGCAATTTCTTCAGGAATGATTTCCCACGCTTATTTGTTTTCCGGGCCCCGAGGGTCTGGGAAAACGACTATTGCCCGGCTTTTGGCAAAAGCCGCAAATTGCCAGAATCGAAAAGAAAAAGAAGCCGAGCCCTGTAATCAATGCTCATCTTGTCAGGAAATCAATAATGGCAGGTCAATGGACTTGATTGAAATTGACGCCGCCTCTCATCGCGGAGTTGATGAAATACGAGAATTAAGAGATGGTATAGGATTTGTTCCGACAAAATCAAAGTACAAGGTTTTCATAATTGATGAAAGTCACCAACTTACGAAGGAAGCCTCAAATGCCATTTTAAAAACTTTAGAGGAACCTCCCGGCCATGCCATTTTCATTTTGGCTACCACCGAAATCCATAAAATGATTCCGACGATTATTTCCCGCTGCCAAAGATTTGATTTCAGGAAATTAACCATTCCGGAGATTATTAAAAAATTGGAATATGTTTTAGAAAAAGAAAAAGTGAAAATTGAAAAAGCAGCTTTGGAGCTGATTGCGATAGCGGCGTCAGGTTCTATCAGGGACGCCGAAAGCTTATTAGACCAAGCCTTGACCTATTCGGGAGGAGAGAATCGCGAATTAAAAGCAGAAGACATCAAAGAAATATTAGGATTGGTGGAAATAGACACAATTAGTAAATTCGTGGATTTTCTTTATCAAAAAAAAGCTTCAGAAGCAATCAGTTTTTTAAATGATTTGATTGAACGGGGTTCGGATATTCAGGAATTCACCAAGTCATTAATTAATTATTTGAGGCAAGCTTTAATCCTGAAAATAACGGGAG
>JBGOYX010000050.1:0-4076 GCA_041479865.1 Minisyncoccia bacterium | reverse complement strand
ATGAGGAAATTAATAAAGCAGGAATTTATTTTTGAAAAAAAGCTTATTTCCAAAAAAGAAGCAAAAGAGATTTTCAAAAATCAGCCATATAAATTAGAACTAATTGAAGGATTGCCAAAAGTGAAAGTTTCAATTTATAAAAGCGATAACTTTATAGATTTATGTCGCGGTCCCCATGTCAAATTAACAAAAGAAATTACCCTTGATGGTTTCAAACTTACCAGAATTGCTGGCGCCTATTGGAAAGGCGATGAAAAAAAACCAATGCTGACCAGAATTTATGGATTGGCCTTCAAATCAAAAAAAGAATTAGATGCTTTTCTTTTAAAAGAAGCTGAAATCGAAAAAAGAGACCACCGCGCTTTAGGCCAAAAATTAGAATTATTTTTATCTGATGAAGAAGTTGGAGCAGGCCTTCCTTTATGGATGCCAAAGGGTGAAATTATGAGAAATATAATTGAAGATTATCTACGAAAAGAATTGATTTCGCAAGGATATCAATTTATTACCACTCCTCACATTGGAAAATTGGCTCTTTGGAAAACCTCTGGTCACTGGGAGCTTTATCGAGAAAACATATATTCTCCCATTGATATTGAAGGTGAAAAATACCTATTAAAACCAATGAATTGTCCTTTTCATACAAAAATTTATCAGCTAAAAATCCGCTCTTATAAAGATTTACCTTTTAAATTAGCTGAGTTTGGAACGGTTTACAGACATGAAAGGTCGGGAACCCTTCATGGTTTGTTTAGAGTGAGAGGATTTACCCAAGACGATGCCCATGTCTGGTGCTCTCCCGACCAATTAAGTTTGGAATTAACTAAACTTTTAAAAGAAGGCTTAAAAATTTTAAGAACATTTGGCTTTAAAGATTTTAATATTTATCTTTCCACCAGACCAGAAAAATATGCCGGCACAGAAAGGGGATGGGTTAAAGCCACTAATTCTCTCAAATATGTCTTAAAAAAGCTGAAATTAAAATTTCAAATTGACCCAGGAGGAGGTGTATTTTATGGCCCAAAAATTGATATTAAAATTAAAGATAGTTTAGGAAGAGAGTGGCAATGCACTACCATTCAAGTTGATTTTAATCTGCCCGATAGATTTAACATTGCTTTTATCAATAAAAAAGGAAAAAAGGAAAAACCATATATGATTCACCGGGCATTAATTGGTTCTATGGAAAGATTTATTGGCATATTGATTGAACACTACGGCGGAGCTTTTCCATTATGGCTTTCTCCCGTTCAAATTTGGATAATACCGATTGGCTCCCGCCACGAAAAATATGCCAAAAAAATTGTTGAATTTTTAAAAGAAAATAATCTAAGAGTTGAATTAAAAGATGAAAACGAAACCGTTTCAAAAAAAATCAGGGAAGGCGAATTACAAAAAATTCCCTATTTATTAGTTGTCGGCGATAAAGAAATAAAATCAAAATCGGTCAGGGTAAGAGAAAGAGGAAAAGGCGACATCGGGCAGACAAGATTAACTAAATTCTTAAAAAAGGTTAAAATAAGATTACAGCAAAAGTTGTAATCTTGAATGCTTCGCATATTTTAAGATTACAGCAAAAGTTGTAATCTTGAATGCTTCGCATATTTTAAGATTACGACAAAAGTTGTAATCTTGAATGCTTCGCATATTGTAGAAAATGAAGGAAAAAAAATAATATGTCAGAACTATCTCAAGCAACCCGAAAATTAATCTCCCGCTATCAAGTTTGGCATCAATCTTTACAGCCTAAAGGAAATTCAGCCACAATTCACGTGGATGAAGTCGCTTCAAGGGTGGCTGCTTTTTATGAAAAAATAAGGGGGGTTGTCGATTGGCGGGAAGAGCATCTAATGAGAAAAGCGGCAATTGAAAGAAATTTAAAAAGAAGATTACTTTTAAAGCAAAACGGAGATGATATTGCCACCCACTTAGTGTCAGAACTAATCCGAGGAGGTCATTTTCCGAATGATAAAATTGAAGAATCTAAAATTTTAGAGGTTCAAAAAGCGATTGATAAATATATTTTTATTCTTGAAAATGCTCCTCCGTCTTCAGTTGAAAAATTAAAATTCCAGCTTTATGATTGGATTTTAGGAGTGGCTGCCTGTGAAGTTGAAGCAATTTTAGATCCTCCCCAGAGAGAAATTGCTTTAATTGAATATATGGAAGAGATAATGAAAGAAAGAATTAAATTAAGTGCTATAATTAAAATTTCAGAAGCTGAAAAAGAAACTCAAATTTATGTCGCTATTCAAAAAGCTCTTTTCAAATTTGACCCGCCTTTGATTTATTACAACCTCCTAAAAAGAGAATATACTGATTGGAAAAATCTTCCTTTACCACTTTTGGAAGAAATAACAAAAAACATTTATCAAATCTGGGAAAAACTTGAAAAAACGGTTTTCCATCCTTTGGCTGAAAAATTTTATAGAATTTGCGAAAAATACGACACTCCCTTTTTGATTCTAAACGACATAATTTCAGCCAACCCTTCAGAAAGCCAGAAAAATTTAGATAATCCTGAAATTTTAGAAGGTCAAATTCAAACCGCCTATAACAAAAGACTGGGAACGCTTAAAGAAAGATTAAGCCGGGCAGCTCTTTACGCAACACTATCTATTTTTATTACCAAAATGTTATTGGCTTTAGCGATTGAAATTCCTTTTGATAAGTATGTAACCGGCCAATTTTCTTATCCCGCTTTGGGGTTTAATATTGTAATCCCACCACTTTTGATGTTTTTCATTGTTTTATCTATCAGACCTCCCAAAAAAGAAAATTTCCAAGTGGTTATAATGGAGGTAATGAAAAATGTCTACACAACTGAAAGAAAAGATGTTTATGAGATAAAACCGCGCTCAAAAAGAGGATTTATTATAAATACTATCATTACTATTTTCTATCTTTCGGCTTTCGTTGTCTCTTTTGGTTTGATTTTCTGGGGGCTTCAAAAAATAGAATTTGGAATTCTTTCCATAATAATCTTTCTTATTTTTATTTCTTTAATTTCTTTTGCCGGCGTGAGAATCAGGGAAAGGTCTAAAGAATTAGATATTATAGAAGAAAAAGAAACTATTTTTACCTTTTTCTTTGACCTTTTTGCTTTGCCTATTATTAGAGTCGGCAAATGGCTGTCGGGTCAATGGGCGAAATATAACGTAATCGTTGTTTTTATGAATTTTTTAATTGATATGCCTTTCCAGGTTTTCGTGGAATTTTTAGAGCAATGGAGATATTTTTTGAAAGAGAAAAAAGAAGAAATACATTAAATTCACAAAAAAACAGCCTCGACTTGTCGGGGCTGTTTTTTTGTGATAATCTTAAAAAGTTAAATGAAAAAATATTACATTATTACATTTGGCTGTCAGATGAATAAATCTGATTCTGAACGGATTGCTTCAATTTTAGAGAAAAAGGGGTATAAACCAACCATAAATATAAATTTAGCTGATTTAATTATAGTTAATATGTGTTCGGTCAGGCAATCGGCGGTTGACAGGGTTTACGGCAAAATCAAAGATTTTGCCAAACTCAAAGCTCAAAGCTCAAAACTCAAAACCGTCTTGACGGGTTGTATCTTAAAGAAAGATAAAATAAAATTCAGAAAAAAATTTGATGAAATTTGGGAAAATAAAAATTATTTCAATACTCCGCCTAAGTGCAAAAATAAATATTTAGCTTTTGTTCCTATTTCTAATGGCTGCAATAATTTTTGCACCTATTGTGTTGTTCCTTATAGCCGTGGTCCTTTAATTTGTCGCGACCACAAATCAGCTTTAAAAGAAGTCAAAAATGCGATTTCTAATGGGAAAAGGGAAATTTGGCTTTTGGGCCAAAATGTAAACGATTATCACTCCCCCACTGATTCATTAATTAATTTTCCTAAATTACTGAAAATGGTTAATGATATTCCCGGCGATTTTCAGATCAGATTTATGAGCCCTCATCCCAAAAACTTTTCCGATAAATTAATAGGGGTTATGGCCGAATCAAAAAAAGTCGCCAAATACTTAAATTTACCCGTCCAGTCCGGTGATAACCAGATTCTAAAGAAAATGCACAGACCTTACACGGTT
>JBGOYX010000049.1:0-4136 GCA_041479865.1 Minisyncoccia bacterium | reverse complement strand
TTTTTCTTTGCCATAAAATTATGGCTAAGCAAATCGTCGCGAAAGTATTTTAGCAAACAGCCGATTTACTATTTGCAAAAAAGTTTTTAGAATATACAATGCATTCAAAGTTCTAACGAAATTGAACTTTATTACTTTATTTTTTCACTTCAAGAAGGTTTGTCAAGTGTGGAAAACTAAATTTTTGAAAAATTTGGAAAAAATTTGGAAAAAATAAAAAATCGCAAAGATTTTTGCGATAAATAATAAAAAATTTGGAAAATTTTTACAAAATTTGAATTTCTTCTTTTAAATTTATCTTAAATTTGTTTTTTACTTTCTTTTTTATTAAATTTATTAATTTTTTTACATCTTTTGCTTTCCCTTTTCCTAAATTAATAATGAAGTTGGCATGTTTCTTAGAAATTTTTACATTTCCGATTTTTTCCCCTTTTAGGCCACACTTTTCAATAAGTTGGCCCGCAGAAAAACCTGTCGGGTTCTTAAAAACACTTCCAGCTGAGAAATCAATAGGAATTTTTTCTTTTCTTTTTTTAAAAATTTCAGAAATTTCTTTCTTAATTTTTTCTTTTTTCCCCTTTTTAAGTTTCAGAAAGACCGAAAGAATGACCAAATTTTTTCTGCGTTTAAAAATACTATCTCTATAACCAAACTTGCAATCTTTTAATTTATAACGAGCGACGCTCGGTATATCGCCTTCGGCGCTATAATTTTTAATTTTTAATTTTGGTTTTGTTTCCAAAACCTCTACCGATTCTATCACCGAGGAAATATTTTTTTTATTGTTTGGCCAACCAGCATTTCCAAAAACAGCCCCTCCAACTGTTCCGGGAATTCCGGCCGCCCACTCCAAACCGGTTAAACTTTTATTTACTGATGCATTAACTATTAAAGATAATGGCGCGCCTGCTTCAGTATAAATTTTAGAATTTAAAATTTTGAATTTTGAATTTTGAATTTTTATCACCAAACCCTTATATCCTTCATCGACCACTAATAAATTACTTCCCCCTCCCAAAATAAAAAATGGTAGCTTTGTTCTTTTTGCCGCGATAACCGCTGAAATTAATTCACTTTTTGTTTTGGCTATAAAAAAATATCTGGCTCTACCTCCAATTCTAAACGTAGTATAATCTCTCAAAAAAATATTTTTTTTGACTCCCGGCAATAATTTATCAATGGTCACCCCATTAGAAGTCTGTATTATATAGCCCAACGCTAATTTCAGACAGACCTTTGTTTTAAGTTTTACCCCATTTCAAAACTTCTAACAGGGTAAATTATTGTATTTTAACATATTTTTGATATATTAAAATTGGGCTGGCGGATAGCACTCACTAAAGACTTTGTGTTGGAGTTAACTCGCCGGCCCATCCAAAAGCCCCGCTTTCGCGGGTTTTTGGTTTATATAAAGCGAAAGACCTCGCTTAAGGGAGGTCCGTCGCCGACTTTTGAATGGAGCCCTTTCGGGTCGCACTCACTAATTAGATATTAACAAATTAAAGAAAATTTGTCAAGCTTTTAACCGGTTTTCTTAATAATATTCGGCTTATAAGAAAGTATTAATTCTTTTAATATAAATTTTATTTTTTCTTTTTCCGAATTATCGGCGGCCTTTTTCAATTTCTCAAGTCCGGAATTTAACTTAATTTCGTCAACGTCTGAAATTTTTGCCATAAAAATTTTTTGATTTTTCGTGGCTTCGGTCCCCTCTTCGGCAGTTAAAATCTCCTCAAAGAACTTTTCTCCCGGCCGTGGCACCGTATATTCAATTTTTATATCTCGTCCAGGCTCAAATCCGGAACGTTTAATAAGTCCTTTAGCTAAATCAACTATTCTGACGGGATTACCCATATCCAAAACAAACACCTCTCCTCCTTCTCCTATTGCCCCCGCCTGAAGCACCAAAAGACAAGCTTCTTTTGTTATCATAAAATATCTTTCCATATCTTTATGGGTGATTTTTATCGGTCCCCCTCTGCTAATTTGTTCTCTAAAAATAGGGATTACGCTTCCTCTACTATTTAATACATTACCAAATCTAACTGAAATAAATTTGGTATTATTTTTTTGATTTAATACCCAACAAATCATTTCACCAATTCTTTTACTTGCTCCCATTACCGAAGTCGGGTTTACTGCTTTATCTGTGGAAATAAAAATAAATTTTTCTACGCCACATTTAAGAGCTATTTTAGCAACAATTTCTGTTCCTAAAATATTATTTTTTATTGCTTCGTCAGGATGTTCTTCCATTAAAGGAACGTGTTTGTAGGCAGCGGCATGGAAAATTAAATTAGGGCGAAATTTTTCAAAAATTTGATTAATTTTTTTCTCATCTTGAATATCGGCTATTAAAAAAACTGTGTCTAATTTGGAGAAATTTTCTTTCAATTCCGAAGAAATATTGAAAATACCGGTTTCGTCCTGGTCTAATACTAATAATAAAGAAGGTTTGAATTTAGCCACCTGCCTGCATAGCTCCGAACCTATTGATCCTGCTCCTCCGGTTATTAAAACTTTTTTATTCTGGATAAAATCTTCAATTGGTTTTTGGTCTAATACCGCAGTTTCTCTACCCAATAAATCTTCCATATCTATTTCGCGCAAAATTCCAACCCCTGTTTTATCGGCACCGTCTATCAACTCATCCATGGGAGGTAAATATTTAATATTCATGATACCACCCTCAATTCCTCTTTTTTCTGCTTTTTTAATTATTTCAGAACCAGCTGAGGGAAAAGCAATAATTAAGGTGTCAATGTTGTATTCTTTCGCAATCTGAGGAATATCATCAATTCTGCCCAAAATTTTTAACCCGTGAATTAATAAACCCCTTTTTGCCGGACTATCATCTATAAATCCTATTGGCAAATAAGAGCTATATCTTGAGTTTAAAATGTTTCTCAACATCTGTTCTCCCGCTCCTCCGGCCCCAACAATCAAAGCTCTTTCTTTTCTTTCTTTTTCCCTCCTCCCCCACGCCTGCCGATAAATTCTTTTTGTAAACCTGATTGCTCCACAAAGAATAAAAACGAAGAAATAAGTTATAAAAAGAGTGGAACGAGGAAATCCGCTGAAAATCGGGTAATCTCTTAAAACAAGAAAGGAAGCAGTAAGTATTAAAAAACCTAAACCGGTAGCTTTAATTAATGATATTAATTCTGTTGTGCTGACAAAATCCCAGCTGAAATAATAAAGCTTAAAAAAATAAAAAATGGGGATTGTAATTACTAAGGTTAAAATAATAATCCCGGGAATATTTGAAAAATAATGAATGGGTATTTTTCCCTCAAATCTAACAGCAAAAGCCAATAAAACAGAGATGGAGATTAAAATAGCGTCGGACAATAAAAAAAACACTAATCTTGAAAGAGATCTTTTTTCAATTAAAATTTTTCTAAAAAAATCTTCCATTTCTCGCCCCGTTAGAAATTTCTTATTTTTAATTTATTTCTTATATTTTGATTAATATTTCTAACGGGGTAAATAAAAATTCCTAACACAATCTATTACATATTTTATTTGCTTTTCGATTAATTCGGGGTAAAGAGGCAAAGAAATAACTTCTTCTGCTAGTTTTTCAGTATTTGGCAAATTAAATTTGGATAAATTAAGGCCCTTTTGCCAATGAGTGGGAATAGGATCTTTAATTAAAGTTTCAATCCCCTTTTCTTTTAAGTAAGAAAAGAACTCATTCCTTCTTTCGGCTCTTATCACAAAATTTTGATAAACATCAAAATATCTTTTATCTGAATCGGGAGCTGGAGGAAGTTTTATTTCCAGAATCTCGGATAGGCCTTTGTTGTAGGTTCTGGCGATTTTTCTTCTCCGATTTAGCCATTTTTGCAAATGTTTTAATTTCACATTTAAAACAGCTGCCTGAAGATTGTCTAACCGAGAATTCCAGCCATAACACAATATTTTGGTTTTTGTTTTTTGACCATGGTCTCTTAAAAGCCGAATTTTTTCTGCAATGTTTTGATTATTGGTTATTAAAGCCCCCGCATCTCCAAAAGATCCCAGAATTTTTGCTGGGAAAAAACTAAAACAACCTGTTAGTCCGAAAGTTCCCGCCATTTTATTTTTAAATTTCGCTCCCAGGGCCTGTGCCGCGTCTTCAATAACAATTAGTT
>JBGOYX010000048.1:0-4376 GCA_041479865.1 Minisyncoccia bacterium | reverse complement strand
TTTAATCGTGGCAAAACACAGGAATGGCCCGATGGGTAGAGTAGAGCTTTATTTTGATGAAAGAGTGGTAACTTTCAGAAATCTGGAAAAAAAATATGAAGAGGAGTAGTGCTATTACCGAGTCAGGTCGCGGCACGTCCCGACTTCGTCGGGACTAACACCGCTCCTTAACAACCCTCGGTTTTTAATATTTTCCTACACGGTAGAACTGAAGGGTTCTCCCGACCCCTCTCCGAGGTAAGATGTTATTTTTAATCAACCATGTACTCAAAATCTATTCAAAAATTAATTGAGAAATTCTCCAAGTTTCCGACGGTAGGTCCCAGGACCGCCGCCCGTTTTGTTTTTTATTTATTGAGATTACCAAAAGAAGAAATTGATGAATTAATAAATTCAATTTCAAATCTCAAGCAAAATATAAAAATTTGTTCTTCTTGCTTTAATCCTTTTGAAGGAGAGGGAGAACTTTGTGAAATTTGTTCAAATCAAACCCGGGATAAAAGTTTACTCTGTATCGTGGCCAATGAAACCGACTTGCAAGCTATTGAGAAAATTAAAAAATATAAAGGTCTGTATTTTGTTTTAGGCGGTACGATTTCCGCCTTGAAAAAGGCTGACATTGAAAAATTAAGAATAAAGGAATTGGAAGAAAAATTGAAAAAGCAACCCAAAATCAAAGAAATTATTCTGGCTTTCAACTCAACTCCGGATGGCGAAGCCACTGCTTTATATGTTGAAAGATTAATAAAAAACCTGCCTAATGGCAGGAAAGTAACTCGTTTGGGTCGGGGTTTGCCGGTTGGCGGAGAGCTGGAATACGCCGACGAAGAAACGTTAAGTTCCGCTTTTGAAGGGAGAAAATAATTATTTTTCGGTTTCTATTTTTAAAATTTCTACTTCGGTGAAGGGCTGGCGGTGGCCCTTTTTTACTTTATAGCGGGTTTTAGCTTTATATTTAAAAACAATCACTTTTTTATTTTTTCCCTGTGATAACACTTTTCCGATGACTTTCGCTCCTTTAACCAAAGGTGTGCCAATTTCAAGATGTTTACCCTTTTCCAATACTAAAACCTCTTTAAAGATGATTTCTGAGCCTTCTTTTTTGTCTATTTTCTCTATTTTTATTTTTTCTCCTGGAGTTACGATGTACTGCTTACCCCCAGTTTTAATGACTGCCAACATAATATTCTTATATTACTATTTTCTATAAATTTTGCAATGGCTAATCTTAATCTTCTTTCCCTTCTTTTAATTTTTTAGTCTTCCCTATCTCTACAAATTTTTCTAATTTATCGTCCAGTAATTTAAGGCGATTTTCCGAATCGGAATAAGCAGAAGAGGCGTTTTTCAAGTGGCTTCCCAGTTTTCTGAAATCATTCATTAGTTTTTCGGCATCTTGATGGACTTTGGCGATTTTTTTTAAAATTTCCTGGGTTTGCCTTGAAATCTGGGTATCTCTGAACCAGTGCTCAATAGTTCTTAGGGTCAGATAAATCGTGTTTGGCGAAGTTAAAATGATTTTTTTTGACCAGGCGAAAGCGGCGACATCCACTTCTCTGCCGATATTATTAATTATTTCGTAGTAAATGGCTTCTGCCGGAATATAAATTAAAGCGAAATCGGTTGTTCCCTCCGACGGTAAAACGTATTTTGTGGCGATTTCATTTATCCTGTTTTTAACGTCATCCAAGAAGCTTTTTTTGAAAAAGTTTTTTTCAGTTTCGGAAACGGCATTTATCATTTTATCAAAATTCTCAGAGGGGAACTTGGAATCAATCGGCAGAACTTTGTTGTTGGGAAGTTTCAAAACGGCATCAACCTGCTCTCCGGAAGAAAAAAGGTACTGGGTTTTGTAAAGTTCTTTCGGGAAATGCTGGGATAGAATATGCTCCAAAGACGCTTCCCCCCATTGACCTCTTAATTTCGGCGATTTAAAAATTTCCTGGAAAGAAGAAACATCTTTAACCACCTCTTCAATATGTTTCAAATTTTCTCGCATTTCGGTGGTTTCTTTGGTAAAAGAACGGATTTGGTCGTTAAGCTGCTTTGATGTTCCGTCTACGCTGCCCCTAATCTCTCTAAGCTGACCTATCATTAAATCGGTTATTCGCCTTTCCAAATCCCTAATGGCATTTGACTGTTTTTCATCGGTTTTTGATTTTCTTGTAAAGAAAATAACTATCCCAATCCCGCCGACAACAACTAAAAATATTAATATGATTAAAATAAAATCATTCATTAAGATATACTAACAATTTTCTAAAATTTCGTCAAAAAAGCGCCTTTTTGGGGCACCCGATGACAATTAAGAATTCTTTAGTTGGTAAAAATTTCAACTAAAATATCTTATGAAAATTTCGGTTAAAAGATAAAGAATGTAAACTCCTATCAAAAACATTCCTTCTTTTTTGGTGATTTTTTGACCGGTCTTGATACAAAATAAGAAAAACAATACTGAGATTATCATAAAAGCGCGGGCTACGGCAAAGGGTGAGAAATCCGAAATTTGAATAGGTTTAATTAAGGCGACGATTCCCAAGACCAAAGTAGCGCACATAATTACGCTTCCCATCAGATTTCCAAGTATCATCCAGTTTTCTTCCTTTTTGGCCGCCCTTAGAGAGAATACGGTTTCAGGCAGACAGTTTCCAAGACCGACAATTAAAAGACCGACTAAACTTATTGGCAGAAGGAACGTTGCCGAGAAAAAGGAAGCTGTTCTCACCACTCCTTCGGCGCTGAGTAAAAGTAAAGTAAGCCCCAAAATCAAAAGTCCCAAATCTTTCAAGAACCCTTTCAAATTCACAGTTTCCCCGCTATCTGCATAAGTTTTTGTGAATCTTTCTTTTTTTGACATCAACCAGAAAGAATAAAAAAGAAAACTTAAAAGAAGAATGATGCCGTCGGCCCTCGAAAGAGTGCCGTCAAAAACTAAAAGCAAAGGCAGAATTGCAATAAATATAGTATATAATGAGCTGACTTGAACCACCCTGCTTTCGCAAGAAATACCCTTTCTTGAAATTAGAGCCGCTAATCCCAACACTATTGAAAGATCAACAATGTTTCCTCCGATTACATCGCCGAAAGAAAGCTGGGGAATATTTTTGAAGGCAGATATTATTCCGACGGTAAGATTCGGAAGAGATGTGGCAAAAGCCATTATAAAAAAAGCAACGACAAATTCTTTAATTCTCAGGAATAAAGCTATCCTTGAAAGGGCTCCCATCAGCCATTTACTTGAAAAAGCGAGTAAAAAAACGGAAACTATAAAAATCAGAATGTTTATAATTATAAGCATAGGCTTTTACTTCAAAAAATATACTATTTCATAAATAATCCCCCCTAATAAGACAAAAGTCAAGGGAACGGTTAAAACTTTATTTTTTGTTATTTTCAGATACATCAAAAGAATCAAAACCCCCTCAATACCGATCATCACTCCTCCGACAAATGAAATAACGGGTATGAAACTTTTAACCCCGATTAAAAATAAAATCAATGGCGGAAAACAGGTAATCAGCCACGATATTTCTTTCTTTATTTTCAAATCATAACAAAAAACTTTTTTTAAAGTTAAACCCAAAGAGACAAAAGAAGTAAAAGTGGCTAATATGCCGAAAATAAATCCCAGAGAAATAATCCTTTCTCCTAGAAATCCTTTAAGGCCGGCTATTGCAGATTCAGAAGTTTCCGAACCCGTGATGCCCAAAACCAAATAAATAAAGAAAAGATAAACAAAAACAGAAATTAAAAGAGAAATAATTATTACTTTCAATAAATTTTTTTTATTTTCAAGCATTTCCTCTATTTGGGGAATCGTAGAAACGCCCCATAAAGAGAATAAAATCGGACCGTAAGGCAAAAATAAATTCATAAAGTTTAAACTGCATTTTCCGCTCAGCAGATTGCCGGCAGTAATTAAATGATGTCCTTTTAAAAAAATGATTATTAAAATTACAAAAAATAAAACCAATCCCCAAAACTCTATTTTAGATATTGCTTTTATGCCAAAAAAAATAAAAAGAGCTCCTATTATAAAATAAAAAAGGGTATAGAAAGTGGCGTTGCCGCCGAAAATCGGAGTTAAAAGGTTTGCCAAAAATTCACCGCCGACAATCAAATAAGCTAAAATTGCCCCTAAAATTCCTAAAATCGTTGAAATAAAAGCAATTCTTTTTCCCCACTTCCCCAAATAAAGCTTAGCGTAGCCGGGCAATCTCATAAAATCCGGCGTTCTTAAGGCGACCTGGCCGAAGAGATAATGGATTAGAATTACCAATCCGCCCAAAATCAAAAAATACTCCAGCATTATTCCGACTCCAACCTTTGAAGTAATGTATGGTAAAGAAAAAAGACCAACACCTATTATGGTGCCG
>JBGOYX010000047.1:0-4514 GCA_041479865.1 Minisyncoccia bacterium | reverse complement strand
TTCTTCTTTTAAATCCTCCGGAAATTCAGCTTTTGAAATTAAATTTCTTGCCTTTTTTCCTACCGCCTGCAGATTTCTAATGCTTTTTACGTCTAATTTTTTAAAAATTTCTTTTAGTTTCGGCAAAAGATTGTTTTTCTTTAAAAAATACCAATAAGCAAAAGAGGTTGTAGCAAAACCATCGGGAACATTAATCCCTTTTTTATTTAATTTCGAGAACATTTCGCCCAGCGAAGCATTTTTTCCCCCAACCAAACCAACATCTTTTTTGGAGATTTCCTTAAACCATAGAATAAGAACCTCTCGCTTCGCTCGAGAACCTTGATTCTCGCTAACGCTCAAATTAAGTTTTTGCGATTTTTGTTTCATATTTTTATTGTGTTTTTAATTTTCTCTACACTTTCTGGGTTGGCAAGCGTACTCAAATCTCCCAGATCATCCTTTATCAGTATTTTCTTTAAAATTCTTCTCATTATTTTTCCCGACCTTGTTTTTGGTAAATCCTCAACCAAATAAATGTCTTTTGGCAAGGCAATAGGACCTATCTCTTTTTTAATTTGTTCTATTACTTCTTTTTTTATTTCTTCATTTGCCTTGTTATTTTTGTAAACAATAAAGACAACTGGTACTTCTCCTTTTATTTCGTCCGGAACGCCGATTACCGCACATTCTATAATGTCCGGGTGTTGATTAATGGCCGCTTCTAATTCACCGGTAGATATTCTGTGTCCGGCCACCTTAATTACATCATCAACTCTGCCAATAATTCTAATCAAGCTATTTTCATCGCGTAGGGCGCCATCTGAAGTAAAATAAACATCTTTTCCATATTGATTCCAATAAGTTTCTAAATATTTTTCAGGATTTTTGTAAATTCCACGTAATAAACCCGGAGCAAAAGGAGAAAGTAAAACCAAATTCCCTTTCTTTCCAATATCAGAGGAATGTCCTTTATCATCTAAAATATCGGCTCTTATTCCTAGAAAAGGAAGACCGGTAAAGGCGGGTTTAAAAGGACCCATGCCTGGTAAGGAAGTTATTAAAATTCCGCCAGTTTCCGTCTGCCACCAAGTATCAACAATCGGGCACTTTTCTTTCCCCACTTCTTTAAAATACCATTGCCAAGCCGATTCATCAATTGGTTCCCCCACCGACCCCAATAATCTTAAATTTTCAAATTTATAATTTTTAATAATATCAGCACCGTATTTTTCAAACATTCTGATGGCGGTTGGCGCCGTATAAAAAATCGTTGCTTTATGCTTCTCAATAATTTTAGCCCACCTATCCGGCGTCGGCCAAAACATTAACCCTTCAAATATTAAAAAAGTGGCTCCGCACAAAAGGAGTCCATAACAGCTGTAAGTATGACCTGTTATCCAGCCGATGTCAGCTGTTGACCAGAAAATATCGTCATCTTTCAAATCAAATATCCATTGGGCCGTAGCTTTTGCTTGAACCGCATAGCCGCCGGTAGTATGTAAGCAACCCTTCGGTTTTCCGGTTGAACCTGATGTATAAAGAATAAACAAAGGGTCTTCTGAGTCCATTATTTCCGATTCGCATTCCGTTGATTCTTTTTCAGTTAATTGATACCACCAAAAATCTCTATTCTCCTCCCAATTAATTTCATTGCCTGCTCTTTTTACAACCACAACTTTTTCAACTACTGTATTTTTTATTCCTTCATCAGCATTATTTTTTAAATTAACTAATCCCCCATTTCTGTAATATCCGTCGGCTGTAATTAAAATTTTAGCTTCTGAATCTATCAGCCGAGTTTGAAGAGATGTTGAAGAAAAAGCAGAAAAGACAACTGTATGAACCGCTCCGATTCTGGCGCAAGCCAACATTGAAATTATTACTTCGGGAATCATCGGCAAATAAATTCCCACCCTGTCCCCCTTTTTCACTCCTAATTTTTTAAGAACATTGGCAAATTTATTAACCTCTTCAAAAAGTTCCTGATAAGTAAAAGTTCTTACTTTTTCTTCGGTTGGCTCCGCTTCCCAAATTAAGGCTATTTTACTTCCTTTTTCCTTTAGATTTCTATCTAAACAATTTTCAGTAATATTTATTTTCCCATTTAAAAACCACTGAAAATAAGGTGGTTTGTGTTCAAAAGCTTTGTCCCATTTTTTACTCCATTTCAATTCTCCGGCCAATTTTTCCCAAAATTTAATCGGATCCTTTTCCGCCTCTTTATAAATAGAAGGGTCTTTTATCAAGGCCTTCTTTTTAAACTCTTCGGTTGGATAATACAAATCTCCTTTTTTAATCATATATTTTATTATATTCGAGCCGAAGCGAGAATTCAAGGTTCTCGAGCGAAGCGAGAGGTTCTTATAGCTTAAAAACTAAAAAGCCGCCTGAGAGGTGGCTTGCAAAATATTTTGAGAATTTTACAATTTTTTCCCTATATACTCTGCGAATTCGGCTAACCTACAGGCATATCCCCACTCATTATCGTACCAGGCAACGACTTTCACTAAATTATCAAAGGCCATTGTTAAAGAAGCATCAATAATGGCTGAAAAGGAATTTCCAATATAATCAGAAGAAACCAATTGGGCGTCTTCAATCCCTAAAATTCCTTTTAATTTCTCGGTTTGAGAGGACTTTTTGAAGACAAAATTTACTTCTTCGGCTGTGGTCTTTTTTTCAACTTCCACAATTAAATCCAAAACTGAAACAGTAGGTGTAGGAACCCGAAAAGCAATTCCATCCAATTTTCCTTTTAATTCCGGAATTACTCTGCCAATGGCTTTGGCAGCTCCTGTAGTCGTTGGAATAATGTTTAAAGCCGCTGCTCTCGCTCTTCTTAAGTCTTTATGAGCTAAATCTAAAATTCTTTGGTCATTAGTATAGCTATGGATAGTGCTCATAAATCCTTTTACTATTCCAAAATTTTCATTTAAAACATTTGCCGTCGGCGCTAAACAATTGGTAGTACAAGAGCCCATATCAACTATTCCGTCTTTTTTGGGGTCAAATTTTTCTTCATTTACTCCTAATAAATAAGAGGGAATTTTTTCTGGATTGTCATTGGGAGCAGAAATGATTACTTTTTTTGCCCCCGCCTCTAAATGTTTTTTTGCGCCTTCGTAATCTGTAAAACGACCGGTACATTCTAAAACAACGTCAACTCCCAACTCTTTCCAGGGCAGTTTTGAGGGGTCGGTTTCGGCGAAGATTTTTACTACTCTTCCTTCTTTTTTGCCGTCAATTAAAATTTCTTCTTCAGTAGATTTAACCGGTTCCTGAAAAATACCATAAACAGAGTCATATTTTAAAAGATGAGCCAAGATTTTAGTATCGGTTAAATCGTTAATCGCCACCACTTCTAAATTTGGGTGGCTGCTTAAAATCCTTCTGAATACTGACCTTCCTATCCGGCCAAAACCGTTAATAGCGACCCTTGGTCGATATATCTCCTCCGGCGTTATAGCAATTTTTAGCATAGTATTATTACTTTGGAATCTTTAATAATTTACAAATTTTTTCTTTGTCAAAACCAACTACAAATTGGTCGCCAATTTCTAAAATTGGCACCTCCATTTTCCCTGTTTTTTTAATCAATTCTTCTTTTAATTTTTCATCTTGGGAAACGTCTATTTCTTCAAATTCTATATTACATTCTTTCAAAAATTCCTTCAAAGTATAACAATAAGGACAAACCGGCGTAACGAAAATTTTTACCATAACTTTGAATTATTTTTTTATAATTTCCTATTCTATTGTTCGCAACCTCCGCTGTTGCCCGAAGAATCTGTCCCTGTGCCAAGACCGGGAGAAGAAGCTTCGCTGGAGAGAGTTTGTGAGCACTCAGAGGGCAAGTTGGTAAAAGCGTTACAAACAATTTCTTTAAATTTCTCTGGCGATCTATCAAGATCAGAAATTGCCGCACATTTTATATTCCCGCCGGGACAGTATTGTTGATCTGTAACTACTACCGTATCATTGATTACTATGGTTGGGGAACCTCCTACGCCGTATTGCTGGTTAAAATTATCATGAACATCAAATTTCGGGTATTGGCCCGAAAGCCAAGTACTTTTATCGTTGTAACCTTCAGTAATTTTATATTGCGTATCTGTTACTGAAATACAAGAATTCATTTTATCTTTATCTATATTTGCTTCAGTCAGACATTTGTCAAAATTCCCGTCCTTAACAAAACAACTTAAATAATTGTAGTATTTATCTTTTTGTTCTTTATGAATGCAATATTGCCTTAAATTTTCATCAATTTCCTGTTTTTCATGCATTATGTAATTCACAAAGTAAACTCCCATTTCGGCTTTTTCTTTCAACAAATTATAAACAGGCAAAAACATTTTCTGAGCTTGCAAGCCATAAGGACAATACGACATCACAAAAAGTTTAACATCCGGGGTGTCTCTTTTTTGAACCTCGCCAGTGGTTTCAGCACCTTCTTGAGCAGAAGCAGGGTTTTGCTCTATATTAATGCCTTCGGTAAAAAGGAATTTGCCATCTTTTGTCACATAAGAATC
>JBGOYX010000046.1:0-4675 GCA_041479865.1 Minisyncoccia bacterium | reverse complement strand
TGCAATGCAAATCCGCATTCGTAAACAGAATGATAGGTACCGCTTATCCAAATTGTTCCATTTGGTTTTAAAACTCTTCTACAGGCCTTGATCCAATTTAAGTGAAATTCAAAATCTTTTTTTAGTCCGTTGCTTACGTCCCAATTTCCTTTGTTTACGCTTACGCGCTTACCGGCATGAAGACTGAAACCGCCATTTGAAAGTAGATAAGGCGGATCGGCGAAAATCATATCAACCGAGTTTTCCGGTAATTGTTCTAATATTTTTAGACAATCTTCGTTATACAACACAAAATTACCTTGCTGAAAATAAGGTTTTTCTTTAATAGAAGATAATATCTTTTTTGTTTTTTCCATATTTTATACTTCTACTTTCAGAATAGCCCCGATTTACAAAAATTTCAAGGGAAATAAGAACCTTTCGTTTCGCTCAAGAACCTTGATTCTTCACTTCGCTCAGAAATAAAAACCGCCCAAAATGGGCGTTTTCTAAATTTTCCTCAACTTCGAGCTAAATTATTGCCCCGTAGGGAATTTATTCTCCTATTGGGGTTAGTTGTTTATTAAAGCCGAGGCACACAAAAACTAAGATTAAAAATAAGCTGATTAAAATTGCAAAAAAGTTTATCATTGCTGTTCCCACAAAAACACCCATAAAAAAACCACCGGCTATCATTTTAAAAACATCTTTAGCGACAAATTTGTCGCTATTTTCTCTGAAATATAAAAGATAAATTAAAACCCCTATAACGATAAATCCAAATATCATTGATATAATGTTTATCAGCGGCGTAAGAGAAAGAGACGACATTATCGGCAGCAAGGGCCTGGGCGGAAATTTTCCGCTAATAGCAAAATAAACATTACCTGCCGTATGAATGATAAAAAAACCGAGTATAATCTTTGCGATGTCCCTTAGAAAATTTATTTTTTTCATAATTTTCCTCAACTGTTCCGAGAGTTTACCATTTTTCCCAATGGATATTATTTTTTTTGAATTTGTCTTTTGGCGGTTCTTTTTTATTAACCGGCCTGCCGATCGGGATAACGTTTAAAGGAATAATGCCTTTGGGTATTCTAAGTATTTTACGCACGTCTTTAACTTTTTTCTCATCTGGAAAAACCGCAGTCCAAACCGCGCCATAACCCAAAGCATGCGCAGCTAATAAAATATTTTCCGAAGCGGCTGAGCAGTCCTGAACCCAAAAATCTTTATTTATAAGCTTTGATTTGTCGGATAGGCCGCAAACAACAATGGCCGCACCGGCTTTTGAAAGCATTTTAGCAAAAGGCAGTTTTTCACAAAGCGCGTCTAAAATTTTCCGCTTGGTCACAACGACAAATGACCAGGGCTGTTGATTAACGGCTGAGGGAGATGACATCGCCGCTTTTAATATCGTCAACAAATCCTCTTTTTTAACCCTATCCCCCGTGAATTCCCGGACGCTATGGCGAGTAAGAATATTTTTTAGAGCTTTGTTTTCCATATATTTTCACTCTGGCTCTGTTTTTAGAAAAAGTCAAATTAAATAAAAAAGCACCCCATTAGATTTTAAGGCGGGGTGCTATCGCATTTGCTCAACTTCATTAAAGGGTTTGATGGTTTCTCTGGCTCCCCATGTTACTAGTGTGTAATAGTTACCATCTTCCATTAAGTCGAGGGAGAGACCTCCCCAACGTTGTCTATCCATCACTGGCACTTGTTCTTTGCAGTTGGCATTATCACATACGAAAGAATCTGACACAAAATACATATCTCTCTTAACTGTAGAACAGTACATTGTTTCGTGGCATGCCATACTCACTCGTTTATTCTCTTCTGGGTCTAGAATTACTTTCACCTGTCCCCATCCACCTGAACAATTAGTTATTCGGTATGCTGTGCCTTGCGCTTGTTTAATCGGTTTGGGTTTTTCCCAAGGATCACGTTTATTGAAGTTGATATAGGGCACGCCGTCCTGCCAGAAGACGATTACCTTCTTACCATGTAAATTGTTCGCCCACTGAAAAGATACTTCTTGCTGCTCGGCCCTGGTTTTATAATGCTGTTCGTTTTTAGTTTCTTTTTCAGCGTCTATCACTCTGGCACATCCGGGACAACACTTAATCTTCGCTGTTATTCCCGGGGCAATAACTATTTTCCGGGTAAAAATCCTGAAGATTTCTTTTTCACAAACTTGGCATTCAACGCCTTGAATATCTTCAGCTCTACGTGTCGTTGAAGAAGAACTATTTTTCAAAGGACACCTCCTCCTTTTTTCATATTTTCTTACTTTATTGAGCCGCCTCGGATCGGAAACCTCTCTTTAAAGGGAATTAAAATAATCATTCTACGTAATATCAGTTCTTTTTTCTTTTTTATGAATTCACCTGGGAAATCAAACCAAACCCTTAAAAATTTTTCAACGGACATTTCTCTTTCTTTTAAAGAATCTTCCTGAAAACCAGGATCTATAAATAATATTTTGTTGTCGTTAATACCGGTAACAATTGAATAGTGACCATCATCTTCACAAAACCAATCAACAATAATTGGTATTTGCCGTACAATAAAATATTTTAAATCATCCAACGAACTCTCGTCTTTTAAAAATACTTTAAACCCAAAATGTTTTGCAGCTTTTACAATGCCATTTAGAGAGGTGCCGTTTTCTTTTGAAGCAAAAGATATTTTAGCAATTTCTTCTTCGGAGACAAAAATACCATAATACTCAAGTATCATCTTCAAACATGCTGGTCCGCAAAATCCAGGTGTCTGGGTAAAGGGATTTAACTTTATAGATAAATTGTTAAAGGACATTAAACATCCTCCTTTTTTATTTATGTTTTATAAACTAACATTATTAATAAAAAAGTCAAGTCCCTGACAATTTAGAAATAAACACCAACTCTGGCTCTGTTTTTACAAAAAGTCAACCCTTCACCTAATAAATAAAGTGAAGGGTTAAGGGAATTGATTAGAAATCCAGATTTGATATATTAATTTAAAGGTCGTTTAAATAATTGAATTTTAATATTTATGAAAAAGAGCTTTATCGCCGGTATTATATTTTTTCTTTTGGGGCTTATTTTAATGTTTTTATCCGGGTCATCGAGCGGCCCCGATATGAAACCGACTGTCCCCTTTCTTTACGGAACTAATCAGTCTTTCTATTTATTAATAGCCGTGATCGGATTGATTTTTATAGTGATTGGGATAATTATGGGTATAGTCAGATTAATAAAAAAACCTAAACAACAATAAATTTTATTCGAGTTTCATGTAAAAAATGAAGGTGAGATACGCCTTCGTTTTGTTTCCAAAAAAATAAAGTAATAAAAAACCGCCCCAGTCGAAAGGCGATTAAAAATAAAAAAGTCTTCCGGTTACGCAAAGCAAGCTCGCTAGCCGGAAGACTTACCAATACATTGGTCATTTGCTTGCTAAATAACCAATGGAGCCCCCAATTAATTCTCCTGAGAAAGCGGGAGCACTCTGCCACCCCAGAATATCCCTGTTTTTCTTCCGCAGACCGGGAAACGTCTTTGCGGTAGACCCAGCTGTCGTCCAATAGCTCTTTTATTGAGCCAAGTCAGAATCCCGCTAGGCGAACTCCAACCACTATAATGATAGCATAAATGCCAATATTGTCAAGAGATAGACGTCAATAAGAACCTGACTGCGTCAGAACCTTGATTCTCGCTACGCTCGAAATAAAAAAACCGCCGTTTGGGTTTTATCCTACTCGGGCGGCTATGAACACTAAAGCTTTTTCAAGCTTCTTATTCTTCTCTAACAGCGACTACTAAGGCGCCGGGGCCTGAATGAACGCCGAGAACCGAGCTGATTTGAGATAAATAAAGAGAAACTCCCGGGAAAAGACGTTTTATCGTCTTAGATAAATCTTCGGCTTCTCCCCTGTTTTCGGCTGTAGCATATTCCACGGCCACTTCCCTTACTCTGGGAAAGCTCTTAATAAATCCAAGTAAGCGTTCTTCTCTCTTGCTGGCTCTTACTATTCCACCCTGTTTAATTTCTCCATCTTTTAAAAGCAAAATCGGCTTAACCTTTAACTTTTCGCTTACCCTTTCAATCAAAACAGCTGCCTTTCCTAATCTTCCGCCTTTTAATGCATACTCTAAAGTGTCTAAAACACCTATAAGGTGGACTTTAGGAGTTGCGTCTTTGACTATTTTAACAATTTCTTCCAATCCTTTCCCTTCTTTGGCTGCTTTGGCAGCCAAAATCGCCAAAAGTCCTATTCCCATCACTATTGACCGAGAATCAATCACCTCAATGTGGTATTGGCATTTCTTTTCTTCTTCAACTATTTTTTTAGCAAGAAGAGCTGAGTCATAAGTGGCGCTGTGTTTTCCCGTAAGATGAATTGAGATAATTTCATCTGCTCCGCATCTCAGATAAGCATTAATGAAATCTTGAGGGGGAGGCGCCGAAGTTGTCAGATTTTCTCCGTTTTGAAGCCGTTGATAAATCTCTTCTGGTGTAATATCAACTCCGTCCTGGCGTGTCTCGCCTGCAAATTGGACAAGATAAGGAACGGTTGTAATTTCCAGTTCCTGCAAGATTTCCGGCGGAATATCAGCTCCGCTGTCGGTTACTACTTTTACTGTCATTTTTTCTTTCACCTCCGTTTATTTTTTTCAATTATAAAAGGACAGAAGGGCTGTCTTAAGAG
>JBGOYX010000045.1:0-4734 GCA_041479865.1 Minisyncoccia bacterium | reverse complement strand
TATCTATTTATAGTCTGCTATAAGTATACCATACTTTTAAAATCAAGTCAAAAATTTCCTGAAGCAACCATGGTTAAAGTTTCTGTATAATCTCCGGCCGCAGGAGTAATGGTTGAAGATTTAGCTTTTAAAAGACCTTATCCCCCACACCAAAATTAGTGTGGGGGGTTTACTTTTTTTGAATTTTTTGGTAGAATTAAAAAGACAATAAATTTAACCTAAGAAATTTTTGTGCTCATCACTAATGGATTTTAAATCATTTGTGGTGATTTGAATCAAAAATTTAGCCAATTATGCACAATCTTTTTTTCTATCTTAAATATGAATCAATTTATCCTATTAACAATAGGCATAGTTTCCTTGGGAATAGGTTCGGTTTTGGGTTACTATGTCCGTCAATCAATTGCCAAAAGAAGAATAGGGACAATTGAGGAAAAGCTTCAAAAGAGAATCTCTCAAACTAAAGCTGAGGCTGAGAGAATAATTGCCGAAGCGAAAGAAAAATCTTTTAAAATAATTGAACAAACCAAAAGGGAAGTAGAAGAGGGACGTCAAGAAATTCTTAAAACTGAAAAGATTTTATTAAAAAGAGAAAGTATTTTAGCAGAAAGAATTGCCGATTTTGATAAAAGAGAAAAAGAATTCCGTCAGAAAGTGGAAAAACTTAAAGAAATAAAAGAGACCTTAGAAGGCTTGAAAACGGAAGCAGAAGACAAATTAGAAAAAATTGCCAGATTTTCTAAAGAAGAAGCAAAAAAAGAATTATTGTTAAATTTAGAAAAAAATTATCAGAAAGAAATATTGGAAAGAATGAAAAAATTGGAATTAGAGGGTTGGGAGAAATACGAAAAGAAGGCCAAAGAATTACTATCTTTAGCTATTCAAAAATGCGCCATATCTCAAGCCCAAGAAATTACTACCACCATAGTAAATTTGCCATCAGACGAAATTAAGGGGAGAATTATCGGCAAAGAAGGAAGAAATATCAGAACCTTGGAAAAATTAACCGGCGTAGAAATAATAGTTGATGAAACGCCGGAAGCCGTGGTGATTTCCGCTTTTGATCCGATTCGTCGCCAGATTGCCAAAAAATCTTTAGAGAAATTAATTCAGGATGGCAGAATACAACCAGCCAGAATTGAAGAGGTGGTTCAAAAGGCAAAAGGGGAAATAGACAATCAAATAAAAGAAGCGGGAGAGACAGCGATTTATGAAACCGGCATTTTGGGCTTAGACCCCAAAATTGTCCAGCTACTGGGAAGATTAAAATTTCGAACCAGCTACGGTCAAAATGTTTTACTTCATTCAATAGAAGTTGCTTATTTGGCTGAAGCTTTGGCTTCTGAGTTAGGGCTAGATTCCCAAGTGGCGAAAAAAGCAGGTTTATTGCACGATATTGGCAAAGCTGTTGACCAACAGGTTGAAGGTTCTCATACCGACATTGGGATTAAAATCTTGGAAAAGTTCGGGGTTGAAAAAGAAATAATAACCGCTATGAAATCCCACCACGAAGAGTATCCTTACGAAAATTTGGAAGCGGTTGTGGTTCAGGTGGCAGACCAGATTTCGGGAGCCAGACCCGGAGCCAGAAAAGACACCTTAGAAAATTATTTAAAGAGATTGGGAGAATTAGAAGGCATTGC
This sequence comes from Minisyncoccia bacterium, assembly GCA_041479865.1. Lineage (GTDB taxonomy): Bacteria > Patescibacteriota > Minisyncoccia > Minisyncoccales > JBGOYX01 > JBGOYX01. The sequence goes on along the minus strand of JBGOYX010000045.1, from coordinate 3,091 downwards.
CACTTCTTTTCCGGGAATAGAAAAAGCTTATGCCATTCAAGCGGGCCGCGAAATAAGGGTTTTTGTAAAGCCGGAAGAAATCGACGATTTTGGCGCTAAAAAATTAGCCAAAGACATTGCCGATAAAATTCAAGAGGAATTAAAATACCCGGGCGAAATTAAAGTTAACGTTATCAGGGAAACTCATACTATAGAATACGCTAAATAATTGAAAATTGAGAATTAGAAATTGAAAATTTCAAAAAGCCGCCTCTGAGGCGGCTTTTTGAGTTTGAGCGGGATATGGGAGTCGAACCCACCTTTTCACCTTGGAAGGGTGACGTTGAGCCGATCAACTAATCCCGCAGCATGTCGGGGCATCCAGATTTGAACTGGAACTAAATCCTCCCAAAGGACTCGTGCTACCGTTACACCATGCCCCGAAACTAATTCGGATATATCATTTTGTTTTCTTTTAGTCAATTTGTTGATATAATGTATTAAATTAATGAATTTTAAAAATATTTTTGCCCAGTTTAATATTCTGGCTGATTGCAAAAAATACAATTTGTCTCTTTGGCAATGTCCTCAATTCCTTTTTTTGATGATGGGATTAATTATTATCGGTTCTTCTTTACTGGCTTTCGCTCTTGGTAATCGCTATTTTGAAGACCCTGTAACGGTGGCCTTGATGGTTATTTTAATTACAGCCATTTTGTTTATTATTGCCTTTACTATCACTAATTCTTTTGAAAGATTGGCCGAAGCCAACCGAATGAAAACCGAATTCATTAACATAGTGTCTCATCAGTTAAGAGCTCCGCTTACTAGTTTAAGCTGGTCGATTGAATTATTAATATCGGGGAAGCTGGGGAGAATCGAAGAAAAACAAATAGAGTATTTCAAAATAATAAAAGAAAACAGCAATAGAATGAAAGAGTTGATTTCGGATTTATTGACGGTTTCAAGGATTGAAACCGTCAATTTCTCCATCAAAAAAGAAGATGTTTCCTTGGAAAGCATAATTGAAGAGCTGATTTTAAAATCTAATCCTTTTGCCAGGGCTTCAAACGTAGAGATAGAATTCAAAAAAAAAGCGGATTTGCCCAAAGTTTTTACCGATCCTTCTTGTGCCAGACAAGCGATAGAAAATCTTTTAGACAATGCTATTCGCTATATAAAAGACAAAGGAAAAGTTGTGATATCTCTTGAAAAAAAAGGCAAATCTTTATATTTTGAAATTAAAGACAACGGAGTGGGAATCCCCAAGGAAGAGCAAAAATATATTTTTCAAAAATTTTTCAGATCAGAAAACGTCTTAAGATATCAAACTCAAGGTTCGGGACTCAGTCTTTATATAGCTAAATCAATTGTTGAAAAAATTGGAGGGGGGATTGGATTTAAAAGCCAGGAAGGAATCGGGTCGACTTTCTGGTTTATTCTTCCCATTTCCAAAAAATAGAATTTGGATAATTTATTTTATTAAAGAAATAATTAAATTAAAATATGTCAAAGACAATTTTATTTATTGAAGACGAATCTTCTTTGCAAAAAACATTTGGAGAAATTTTAAAACAAGAAGGATATGAAGTAGCATCGGCCCTTGATGGAGAAACCGGTTTAAGGTTGGTAAAAGAAAAGAAGCCAGATCTGATTCTGCTTGACCTTATTTTGCCGAAAATGAACGGTTTTGATGTTTTAAAAAAAATAAAAGAAGACCCAGAAATAAAGGAAATTCCAGTCATTGTTTTAACCAACCTTGAGGGAGTAGCAGATGTGGACAAAGCGATTGAATTGGGAGCGACAACTTATTTAGTCAAAGCTCAATATAGTTTAGAGGAGGTGGTTGAAAAAATTAAGAAAGTGTTAAACAAATAAAAAAATGAAAGTTGAAAATCAGCAATTAAAAGCTTTTTTGTTAGATGCGGGTTTAATCAAAGGAGAGGATTTTGACAAAGCTTTTAAAAAGGCCCAAAATTCCAATCAAAAAGTCGGAGATGTTTTAGTTTCTGAAGGAAAAATCACTCAAGAGGAATTAATTAAATTGGAAGCCTATATTTTGGGAATTTCCTTCGTTAATTTGGAAAAAGAAGTCGTGCCGCCTGAAATTTTAAAAACAATCCCAGAACCCATCGCTCGTTCTCACAATATAGTTGCTTTCAGAAAAAAAGGACAGGATCTTGAAGTGGCAATGCTGGACCCCGAAGATTTGCGGACAATAGAATTTATTAAAAAGACGGCTGATTTGAGAATTCTGCCGAGATTAACCACTCCGGCGAGCATTAAAAATGTTTTAAATCAATATCAAAAAACTCTTGAAGCCGAATTTGGTGATATTATTAAAAAGGAAGTCGGAGGGATAAAAGCAATCAAAGAAGAAGTGGCTGAAGAAAAAATTGAGCTCCAAAAAATAGCTGAAGAGTTACCCATAGTAAGAATCGTTGATACTTTGATGAAACATGCTATTTTACAAAGAGCTTCAGATATCCATATAGAGCCGATGGAAAAAGAAGTTTTGGTCAGATACCGTATTGACGGAATTTTAAGAGATGCCATGACCTTACCAAGAATGGCTGCCTCAGGAATTGTAGCTAGAATAAAAGTTCTTTCCAGTTTGAAATTGGATGAACATAGGCTGCCCCAAGACGGCCGTTTTAAAATTGAAACCGAAGATTATAAATATTCAATCAGAGTTTCAATTTTACCAATTTTTGACGGAGAGAAAATTGTGATGCGGCTTTTGCCGGAAACATCTAAAGCTTTTACTTTGGAGCAAGTGGGGTTAAGAGGAAAAGCGCTGGAAGACGTCCAAGATAATTTGAGAAAGCCGGTGGGAATGATCTTGGTAACGGGTCCCACGGGTTCGGGAAAAACCACTACTCTTTATACTATGATGGAAATTTTGAATACTCCCGGCGTCAATATTTCCACCGTTGAAGATCCGGTTGAATACAGAATGCCGAGAGTTAACCAAACACAAGTTAATCCCAAAATCGGCATGACTTTTGCCTCAGGGTTAAGATCTTTAGTCAGGCAAGACCCGAATATTTTGATGGTTGGAGAAATTAGAGATGAAGAAACGGCGGGTTTGGCTATTAACGCCGCCTTAACC
>JBGOYX010000044.1:0-4836 GCA_041479865.1 Minisyncoccia bacterium | reverse complement strand
GCTTCTCTTTTTTTCTTCTTTCCACGGTTTCGTATCCCAATCCTTTTTCAACGAGAATTTCCATTTCAAGCTCCGATTTTTTATCGGTTAAGGTGGCAATATGGGCATTTTTGTTTATTAATTCTAATTGAGCGGGCAATTCAAAATCAGACGCCTTTACTTCTTTTTCTCCTTTTACCTTAAGGTTTGCTCTTTGAGATTCATCAGAATAAATTTTAAATCTCAGTTGTTTTAAATTCATCAAAATTGTAATCACATCTTCTAAAATACCGGGAACTGTTGAAAATTCATGGGGTACTCCCTTAATTTTTACCTGAGTAATAGCTGCTCCCAGTAAAGAAGAAAGCAAAACTCTTCGCAGTGAATTTCCAATTGTTACTCCATATCCGGGATACAATGCTTCTATCTCAAAGACGACGGTGTTTCCCTTTTTTTCAATAATTTTTGGTTGAAGTGGTAATGGTATCATAGTAGTAATATAAAGTTAATCGCTCGCCCTCATCCAGCCTTACGGCTGGCGGTTGCCTGAGGTAACCTTCGGGCTCGCTCTTTAAAAACCCTCTGTTTTTAATATTTTCCTATACGGGAAAACCGAATGGTTTTCCCGACCTCCTTCCGATGTGGGATTTATTAACGTGAATAAAACTCAAAAATTGATGATATTTCGGCGGGCGGCGCTGCTTCTTCTAAAGTTGGATAGCCAACAACTTTTCCTTCTAATTTTTCCTTGTTTAATTGAAGCCAAGAAGGAGGTTGATATTTTTTTATAATTGTAGTTAATTGCTGTAAAATCTTTTTTTTGAGTTTTTGCTGACGAATAGTTATTTTATCTTCCTTTCTCACTTGGTAAGACGGAATATCAATTTCTTTTCCATTAATTAAAAAATAACCGTGACCGACTAATTGTCTAGCCAGAGAGCGAGAATTGGTAAATCCTAATCTGAAAATTACATTATCTAAACGGGTTTCTAATTTTTTGATTAATTCTGTTCCCGCATCTTCAACCCTTCCTCTTTTCTTTAAAATTTCTTTTACGTATTTTCTTAATTGAGTTTCTCTCAGGCCATACCAATTTTTGAGTCTTTGTTTTTCTTTTAACTCTTTTCCGTATTCAGAAAGAGGAGATACCCTTCTTTTTCCTTTTTTTCCGGGCGGATAGGGTTTTTTCACCATCGAACATTTAGGAGTTGAACATCTTTCCCCTTTTAAAAAAAGTTTTTGTCCTGCTCTTCTGCAAATTTTACATTTAGAATCGATATACATAGTTTAAAAAATTCAAAAAGTTTAAATTAAACCCGTCGTACTTTAGGAGGACGGCAACCATTATGAGGAATCGGCGTCATGTCTTTAATTGAATTAATTTCCAATCCCCGACTAGCTAAAGATCTAAGGGCTGATTCCCGACCCGAACCTACGCCTTTTATTACAACCTGAACTTTTTCTATGCCTATTTTTTTAGCTCTCTGGACAAGGGCTTCCGCCACCTTTGAAGCAGCAAAAGGGGTAGCTTTTTTTGTTCCCTTAAAACCGATGTTTCCGGCACTCGCCCACGTTAAAACATTTCCTTGAGAATCGGTTAAGGTAATAACAGTATTATTATAAGTAGCAAAAACATAAACTTTCCCCTCTTTAACTTTTTGAGAGGACTCTAATTTGATTTCTTTCTTTACTGCTGCTTCTACTTTTTCTCTTTCTTCAATCAACTCTTTTTCAGTTTTAGTGATGATACGTTTTTTTCCCATTTTTATTTTAGGTTGGTTCTGGAGGCGGTTTTCTGCCTGACCCAACGGTTTTTCTAACGTTACCCCTAACTGTTCTGGTATTTGTCCTCGTCCTTTGCCCTCTGGCGGGTAATCCTTTAATATGGCGGCTGCCCCGCCAAGAACCTATGTCTTTTAATCTTTTGATTGCTGTTATTATTTCTCTTTTTAGCTCACCTTCAACTTTATAATTTTTCTCAATGATTTCTTTTAGTTTATTAAGCTGGTCAGCTGTTAAATCTTTGGCTCGCAAAGAATGGCTGATTTTAGCTGTGTTTAAGATTTTCCGCGCCAAAGGCCGCCCTATTCCATAGACATAGGTTAGGGCAATTTCTATTTGTTTTTGTTCGGGTATATTAACCCCGGCGATTCTCGGCATAAATTTAAAAAATCAGCCTTGGCGTTGCCTGTGTTTTTTGTTTTTGCAAATTATATAAATTCGTCTTTTTCGACGAACAATTTTACAATCTTTACAAATTTTTTTAACTGAAGATCTTACTTTCATAAATAAAAAATCATCTACCCCGGTAAATAATTCTGCCTTTCTTTTCATCGTAAGGACTCAATTCCACTCTTACTCGATCACCAGGCAAAACTTTAATCCGATAAAGCCTTAATTTGCCAGCTAAATGGGCGAGAATTTCTTCGCCCGAATCCAACTTTACTCGAAAATTCAAACTCGGCAGCGCTTCGATAACTTGGCCGTCCTTTAGTAAACCTTTTTTATTTCCTTTTACCATTCTATAGAATAATTACTAAATATACCTCTAGGAATATTTATCACGTAGTGAGAATTATAGCAAAATTTATTATATTAGTCAATATTTAGCTTGATTTTAATCCTATTTACATCCTCAGGAAATCTGTTTAAAAAAGGAAGCCAAAATTTTGCTTGAAAACTGGTAATCTGCGGTACGGAAGCAAAAAAAACTTCGGCATCCTTTAAAGATTTTCCGACTACCGATTCCTTTAAAGCGTTTTCATCAATGGCAGAATAAATTTTTCCGCCAAACTCTAAATTTAAGGTAATTTTCTCCGGCTTTGAATCTGTTGACTCTGCCGTCCAATTCATTTTAAGGCTCTCCTCATGAAATTTTTTATCGGCTTGCGTCTGAGATAATATAAATTCTCTGGCAAAATTTTCTAAATCGGATTTTTTAAAAGATAAGCCCTGAATTTTTCCATTAATCCCGAAGTCAAAAAATTCCAATTCGTCACCCGCTTTGGGCCCGGAAACATCACTTATTTCCTGTGATATTGCTTCGTCCAATAAAATAAAATCTTCTTTTGTTTCCTCTTTTAAAGAATTTTTGGCTTCTTCTAATAATTTTTCGGTTAAGGCGGTTTTGGCTTTGTCTAAATCCTCCTGTAAAACGACCGATACTTCGCCGCCGCCTGCCATCGCCGAAGAAGATTTGCCGGTAATTGAATAATACTGGGGCTGTCCGGAAAGCCCCGGAATAGAGAATACTGAAGGGTCAATATTATATTCTGAACCGGGCTGAGCAGCTGTTACTTCGACATCGGTATATTTTCCGGCTGGAATTGAGATTTTATTTTTTGAATAAAATAATTTTCCATTGGTTGAAATAAACCGAGTATTCTTAATTAAAACCTGATCTTTTTGATATTTATTATAAACCCGGATTGTACCTTCGGCTTTTTTTAAAACTTTTCCCGAAGAGGGAAAATTTTGAGAAATTTGCTTTTCTATTTCAAAAATTTTTCCTGGTAAAACCCGGCTATTAAAATCAATTTTATCTGCTGCCGAATTAACCTCTATCTTTGCTGTAAAATTCAATTCTTCAACTTGGGGCCAAATCTCAATCTCTGCTCGAGAATATCTAAAATAAAAAACACCGCCTGTTATGATTAAAAAAATTAAAATAAAAATTAAACTCTTGGCTATGGGAAATTTAGAGGGCTTTTTGACCTTTTCAACGGGAATTTCTTTAATTATTTCTTTTCTTTCTGTTTCAACTTTTTGTGGCGGAATAATGTCTAATATTTTTTTATTGGGCATAATTTTTTACGAAATATAACAAATTAAAATTGATGAAATTACCTGAGGATTATTAAAAGTATTTGTTTTATCCTCAATATTTTTAAAATCCTTTAAAGAAATCAAATTGACTGTCGGTTTTTGAATAAAAACGAAACTTTCCCAATCTCCTTCTTCTAAAATTTCTTTAATATCAACCAAGTTACTCCCTTCGCCAAAAAGATAAAAATTGGAAGGAAGGGGAAGTTGTTTTGCTTCTTTTAGTTTGGATTTCAAATTTGAAAACCATTCCTGAAGAGTGTCCTCTAATATTTTTTTAATTTTTTGTCGAGCTTCTTCTGATAAAATTCTCTGGGAATATTTTTCTTTCAAATTTTCGGCCATCTTTTTGCTAAGGCCTAAGTCTTGAGAAAGAGATTGGGTAAAATTTTTAGCTCCGATTTCTAAACTAGAGATATGGGACGGTTTTCCTTCTTTAATTAAAAAAATTTGAGTTAAATCGCCACCTATGTTAAGAAAAATGCCGTCAGAAATATTATTACCAAAAGCCGTTTTTAAGTTCTGAACCGGGTGGATTATTTTAAAAACTTTTAAACCTGCTTCTTCAAATATTTTTTTGAAGAATTCAAGATAATATCTCGGGGAAAATATTGCCATTATCTTGAAATTTAAATCCCGACCCTTAAATCCTCGGAGATAAGACACCTCGTATCCGTCAATTTTGATTTCCAAAATTTCTAAATTTATAAACTCCAAATCCTTCGGCAAAATACCGTAAGATCGCGAGAAAAAATTTAAAATCTCTTTTTGGCTTTCCCTTAGGGTATTTTGGTAAATTTCTTGTTCTTCTTTTTCCTGAATTTCAATTTTTGGATTAGGCCTTTTAAATGATTGGAAAAACAGGGTGGCTTTCAGGATATCGACCGGAAGCCCCAAAAAGACAGGCATTTCTTTCTTTTTTGGCATTTTTTCTTTTAATTCTTCGATTGATTTTAAAACAGCTTTTTTTATAAAGTCTGCCCCTGAATTAATATATTTCTCAAATTCCAATCTTTCAAGCGACTGGAAAGAACT